>JAFQFZ010000009.1 GCA_017398425.1 Clostridia bacterium
CCGAGATCGGTGATCTTAACGGAACCGCTGTATTTGCCGACCGGCACGTCCACAACCGCGTCGCCCGTCATCGAGTTGACGTAGCTCGGGTCGATCAGGCCGTTCAGGCAGACAAAGGAGCCGGGGGACGCTTGGTCCGTGGGGCTCTGGCCCGCGAAGTAGATGATGATGTTCGCCGCACCGGACTTGACTTCGAAGTCATAGTTCAGGTAGACGTCGTCCGCTTCGTTGACATACAGCCAGCAGGCCTCGTCGACATAGTACGCATTCGGCCAGCCTTGGTCAGCAACAAACTTGTAGCCGTCGCCTTCCGCGGTCACGGTGATGGTGCCCTTGCCGGCAGAGTCGCCTTCTTGCTTGCTGAAATCGCTCGCGCTGGGGGGCAGCATGTTGCCGTCCGCCGCAGAAACCGCAAACGCCATGGTCGCAAGCATCGCGACTGCAAGCAGGATGCTAAACAGTTTTTTCATGGGGGTTTCCTCCTTTTTCGCCTTATCAGGCAATTTAACAAATATATTGTATCGTTGCGACTGTTAAAAAGCAACTGCTTTTATTTATGACGACAGATTGTATATACAACGTGGACAAGTGAAGACAAGGAATTTTTTGACAAAAACCCTCTTAATTCTCTGCCCTTTATCGCTTATTTTTTGACTGAATCGTCGCTGTGAGCAAAAAAATCCCACGCACTCAGCGTGCGTGGGATTTTTCAGTTACTGTTCAAAGGATCCGAAGGGATCAGTCTTCGTCCGCGTGGCGCTTCTTCGCAACCACAGCACCAACGATCGCCGCAACCGCAACGACACCGATCACCGCGAACACGATCCACATATCGCCTTCGCCGGTCTTCGGGTTGTCCTTCACCTTGGTGGTGGTCGTAGTGGCCGCCGTCGTGGTGGTCTCGTCGGTATCCGCCGCCGTCGTGGTGGTGTCACCCTCCGCAGCCGTGGTGGTGGTGGTCACTTCCGCTTCGGTGGTCGTGGTGGTGGGTTCGGGGAAGTTGATGCCGCCGTTGACGACGTCCGCGTTCACCTGGTTGAAGTTGCTGTCCGCCACGAACGGTTGACCGAACGAACGGAGCGCCACATCCGAAGAGATGTCCGCCAGCGTCTTGAAGGTAACGGTCGCGATCGGCTTGTCAGCCGCAGTCGCCTGAGCGTCCAGCGTCATGCCGGTGATCCAGATCTCGCCCAGAGTCGGGTGATCCGCACCGATTTCCGGCTTGGTGGGAGCCAGGTTGACCTTCTTCTGATCCATCGCGTCGAGCGCGTTCTTCGCAACGCCTTCAACCGGTTGGAGCAGGGTCTTGTCATAGCGGAACTTGAATTCCACCGTCAAGATGCCGTCGGGGATATCGTTCAGGCTGATGTCGAAGGAGAGCTCCGTACCCGCGGGGATCACGTCGCCCTCAGCATACTCGTGAGTTTGGATGGTGTAGACCGCCGCCGCAGCCGCCTGCGCCGAAAACGCGCAAACCGACATCGACATAACGATCAGCATCAGCGCCATCATCACGCTCATAATCTTTTTCATGATAGTTATCCTCCCTTTTTATCTTTGTTGATAAAGATACACTTGTATTGTACACCATTGTTTTATAAAATGCAATACCTCAAACGAAAAAGATTTTTTACCGCGATCCGTCGATCCGTGTTCCGCATTGGCCGCAAAATTCGACAAATTGGTCACTTTTCCATCCGCACTGCGGACAAACACAAGCCAATGTCTCTTTATCCGAAGTAGTTTTTTTTAATTTTGACTTGGCAACCGCCACCGCCAGAATCGCGAGCAACACCGCCATGACCGCTCCGGCAACGATCCATCCGACGGCGTTGTCGTCATCTTTCAGCGCGTCATTCCCATCCTCGATGCGAATGCTTGCCCATTCGGCATCGGTTCCGTCATACTGAACTTCCGTCAAGCGGTCACAGTCGTTAAATGCTCCGCGTTCGATCGCAGTGACCGATTTCGGGATGGTGACACGCTCGAGTGCAGTGCACCCATAAAACGTTTCGCTTGCAATATTCGTGAGTCCTTCGGGAAGCGCGACCTCTTTCAACGAGGTACAATGTTCAAATGCGGCGCTGCCGATCTCTTTCAAAGAGGAGGGGAACGTAACGCTTTGAAGCGTATCGCAACCATGAAACGCATAACTCCCGATCCGTGCCGTTCCCTCGGGAATCACCGCATCTTTCTCGTTTTCCTTCGGGACATAGCGCAGTAACGCGGTTTTGTCTTTGGTGAACAAATGCCCCTGATATACGGTGTACGTTGCGTTGTTTTCTCCCACGGTGATGTCTGTCAGTTTCGGACAGCCGATAAGCGCACTTTCTTCGATGGACACCACCGAGTCGGGGATGGTGATGCTCTCAAGCGCGGTGCAATCGGAAAACGCTTGCGTTCGGATCTCCTCGACTCCGTTCGGAATGGTAACGGTTTGCAAGGAGCTGCAACCGTGAAACGTGAAATCCAAAATCAACCTCACCGAATCGGGGATCGTAATGCTTCGCAAAGCGGCGCAACCGCTGAACGTACCATCTAAAACCTCCTGGGCGTCCGGGATCGTAGCTCTTTCAAGCGACTTACACTCTGCGAACACGCCCTCCCCGATCTGTCGGACTCCTTCGGGGATCTCGATCGTTTTAAGCGAATCGCAATGGTAAAACGCATAACTTTCGATATCCGTCACAGTATAGGGGATCTCGATAGATTCCAAGGCGGTGCATCTTTGGAACGTGCGTGTCTCGATCTTTCTCAGTGCGGAGGGAAGCACGATGCGGCGAAGAGACGCACAGTCCGAGAAAGCGTACGCCTCGATCGATGTGACCGAATCGGGAAGAATAACTTCCGTTTCCCCTTCCTTCGGGATGAACTGCATCAGCGTTTTCCCGTCTTTCGTATACAAAGAAGCGTCGATGATCCGATACGAGGGATTTTTATCGGCCACCGAGATGGTTGTAAGTTGAACGCAACCGGAAAAGGCTCCTGTACCGATCTCTTTCACGGATTCCGGGACAGAAACATTCTCAAGTGCCGAGCACGAAGAAAACGCCTCTGCACCGATCGTGGTGACCGATTCGGGGATGACCACATCTTCGATGGTATGGCAGCAGGAAAACGCACGGCCTGCGATCGTTGAGACCGTTTTGCCATCCAAGGTATCGGGAATCTCCAAAAGCCTCACCCGCGCCGAACCGGTATAGCCCGTGATTTCCACGGTTCCATCCTTGAGTTTTTCGTACTCAAAATCGCCTGATGTCAACGCGAACGTCACCGTCGGCAACACCGATCGTACCATCGACAGGCAAAGTATCATCAAGACAGCTAAGCGCCCTATACGTTTCATGGAGCTATCCCCTTTTTGATGCGAACATTATACGGTATTATATCGCAGATAGTTGGCATATGTCAACCGCCGAACGCCGATGCGTAATTACGTGTAAAATTACGCCGGTCCTTATAAAAGAACTGTCTCGGTTGACACGCGTTTATGCGAAGTTCTGTCCGCCTCCCCAAACAAGGGATACAAAGTCACCCCACCGATCCTCACGATCACGTCAATAGAGAGCGGTTGCGGTGTGTCTTCCACCCGTTTGATTGGCTTTACCACCGGACCGTCGGGGACGACGCTCCCTACAAAACCCGATTGGTTCACGCAGGGGCATGCGCGACCCTTGCCCTCCCTTCCGACTCGGCTTCGCCTCGCATGTATAACTTCCGCTTGCCAAATCAAAGATTTGGAGCGTCAG
>JAFQFZ010000010.1 GCA_017398425.1 Clostridia bacterium
CCACAGTGTCACATTGATTATACCATTGTTTTCCTCTGCTTTGTTGCTGACTTTATTATACAAGGGAACGGCCTCAAGTGCCGTTCCGTTTTCCGTCTTCACGGATCACAATTGCCGCAGGGGGTATACCCTTGCTCGATCAGCTCCTCGCGATGTCCCTCGAATTCCGCGCGGTTCTCGGCGGCGATGGAGGCGGCATTGCCGCAGGTCGCGAGATGGAATTTCTTCGAAGCGGTGTTGAGGATATAGAGGATGGGGGAGGGCTCGCTCGGTGCGTCGCCCTCAGCGCGGTTTTCGCCCGTTTGGTAGTCAAAGATCACCCCGGGTTGCACGTTGTAGCAAAAGACGTGTAAGCAGATCCCTTCACCGCCGTCTTCCACCGACCATGCCTCGATCTCCACCCCCTCGCAAAGGAGATCGTCGTCCGAAAAGCGCGGTGTCACGCGGTAGAGAACGTGGTGATCGGTTTGCTCGATGTAAGCGGCGATCGCGTTTTCAAACGGGAGCATACCGCTCGCGTTCAGATAGCGCGTGCCGGTGATGAGGTTTTGGGTGTTCGCTTGCTCGCCTGCCAGTTGAAACCCGATGAGGTGCGCGCGGTTGTAGACCCAGCCTCCCGGCACGCAGTCGTAGGATCGGTTGTGCCATCCCGTCGGGATCACGGAGCTGATGGACTCGCGCTCTTCCGTCGGCATCAACGCGCGGCACAGCGCCGCATACGCCGCACCGCAACGGTCAAAACTGTCCTGCACCGCGTATTCTTCATAGGCGGTCTGTCGCGTTTTTTGCTTGTCGGTGAACAGCGGTTGATTGCCGTTTAGCACGATGTACGCCTCACCGTTGTAGTCATCGGCTTGCATGAGCGCGCGATCGGAAGCGGAGAGCGTCGGGCAAACGCGCAACGCATGCTCATAGAGCGACAATTCCAAAATCGACCGCGCGTCGGCGGTGTCCAAGGCGAAATCCTCGTTGCAGTCGGCGGCGGCGCGCTCTTCGGGAGAGAGTGACCGTTTGCCGATGGTGTAGAGAAGCACCTCGCGCACATCCGAAGCGGACAAAGCTCCGCTTTGATCGACGTCGCCAAACCACATGGCGCTTTCTTCCGAGCAAACAGAAAGAGGAATGCCGGACAGAACGATGGTCAATACCGCAAGCAATGCGGTGGTTTTTCGCATATCCCGACCTCCTTTGTGTATAACACATACGTCGATCGAGCTTTATTCATGGTGTAGAATGTGTTGTTTGATTTCTTCGTATCCAACGATGTAGTCGTTCAATGCGGTTGCTTGCGTGAGATCAAATGCGGCTTTGACGGCTTCGTCGTATTCGGCCTTGGTCACCGGCATATCCTCGATGGAATACTCATACGACAAGGTGTATTCGCCGCTTTCCAAAGTGAGTATACGCTCGACTTCCAGTGCACGCAGTGTTGTCGAAAATCCGGAATCCGTCAGCTCGTATACATGGGTGTAGTAAGCGCCCATGTTGCCGTTTTTGTTATAAAGCTTACCGCTTCGTGCGATATAGTTTCCGCCGCCGGTACGGTTGAGCGCTTGCTCGACCAGAGTGCCGTTTTGGTAGGAACAAACGCGGTCGCCGGTCGCCTCGTCTCGGCCGCTCAAGTAGAGTTCTGGAATGGCGTCGTCGTCGATATACACAAGCGCATAGGAACGGTATCGGTCTTTGGTGTCTTCCAAAAACCGCAAATAGGCGATTTGCCATTCGTCAGGCGTGGGAGCTTCCGCGTGAGTGGGAGACGGCGTGTCAAAGGTTGTTTCGGGGGTATCAAACGTCGTTTGCGTGGCGATTTCCGATGTGGTGACGGTGGCGGTGATTGTGGTGGCGGCGGTAGTGGTTGTAAGCTCTGTAGGAGCCAAAGGAGATGCAGGAAGAACTTGGCAGGCAGAGAACAGCATTGCCATCATCCCCACACAAAGCCATATGAGCCGAGGTTTTCTCATATACAGCACCCTTTCTTATTGCTTTAGCATATATTCATTATATCGAATCGTTTGGCAGAACGCAAGGGGAGAACGGAACGATTGGGATCTGCAAGAGAATAAAATTATTCTGCGCTCTCTTCAAAAAAATCGCATAAACCTCTTGCTTTTTTGAAACACATATTGTATAATCATTTTCGCACCTGCCGGTGTGATGGAATTGGCAGACGTAGTGGACTCAAAATCCACCGGTGGCGACACCGTGCCGGTTCGAGTCCGGCCACCGGCACCAAAAGCAAAAATCCGTTCTCGAAAGAGAGCGGATTTTTGCTTTTGTATTATTCATTTTTCATTATTCTATATTCATTATTCATTCGGAGAACGGATTTTTGTAATGAATAATGAATGATGAAATCCGCTTCGCTGATGAATAAGGAATAATTGAATTATTCTCTTTTTTCTGCTATACTGAGTTTACGATCATGACGGAGAAAGAGGTGGCGCACATGGCACAAGGGAATTACTGCAAGGATATGGTGGTGTATCAAATCTATCCGCGCTCATTTCTGGACACCAACGGCGACGGCATCGGGGATTTGCGCGGCATCATTGAAAAGTTGGATTATCTGGCCGATCTGGGTGTCAACACCCTGTGGTTGTCGCCGATCTACGTCAGCCCCGATGACGACAACGGCTACGACATTGCCGATTACAAAGCGATCCATCCGCAGTTCGGCACGCTTGCCGATTTCGATGAACTGGTGCAGAAAGCCAAAGAACGCGGCATCGGCATCGTGATGGATCTGGTGATCAATCACACGTCCGACGAACACGAGTGGTTTCGCCGCGCACTCAACGGCGACAAAACCTACCAAGACTATTACATCCTGCGCGAGGGCAAAAACGGCAAATGCCCCAACAACTGGGGCAACTTTTTCGGGGAATGTCCGTGGACGCGTTTCGGAGACAGCGATACCTATTATTTGCATCTGTTTTCCAAAAAACAGCCCGACCTGAACTGGCACAATCCCGCCGTGCTGGAGGAGATCAAGGATGTGTTGCGGTTTTGGCTGGATCGCGGGGTGATGGGATTTCGTTGCGACGTGATCAACGTCATTTACAAAAACAGCTTGCAAAACGGCAAAAAACGTCCTGCCCTGACGGGACTGGAGCATTACCTCTCCACCGAGGGATGCCATCGCATTTTGAATACCTTGCGCCGTGAGATCCTCGACCCTTACGGCGCGTTCACGGTGGGAGAAACCGTCTTTGTCGATATCCCGACCGCCAAAGCGCTGACCGATCCCGCACGCAAGGAACTCGACATGGTGTTTGCATTTGAACACATGGAATGCGATCAGGTGGTGCTCAAATGGTTCAAGACCCGTCTGAGACCCAAGCGCCTGATGAAGTGCCTTGTAAAATGGCAGAGCGGTATGGACTGGAACGCGTGCTATTTTGAAAATCACGACCAACCCCGTTTCATCTCGCGGTTTTCCGATGCAGCATCCTTCCGAAAAGAATCCTCCGCCATGATGGCGGGATTGCAAATGACCCTGCGCGGCACACCGTATGTGTTTGAGGGGCAGGAGATCGGTATGACCAATTTCGACTATACTTCGATGGACGATGTGCGGGACATCGAAAGCCACAACATCGACGCGCTGGCGAAAAAGCTGAAGCTCCCGCGCGCATTGCGCTGGAAGATGATCCGTCGCACCTCGCGCGACAACGCCCGTACACCGATGCAATGGACAGCGGAGGAGCACGGTGGCTTCACAAAAGGGACACCGTGGCTGAAGGTCAACGGCAACCACAAAACCGTCAACGTCGAGAGCGATATGTGTGACGAACACGGCGTGCGCGCCTTTTGGAAAGAGATGATCGCGCGCCGCAAAACCGATCCCGTGCTGATCGACGGCGCGTTTGAAGCGGTGCATCTCGGACGACGGTTGTTTGTGTTCGATCGCGTGCTGGGGGAGGAGAGGCATCGCGTCTTGTGTAACCTGAGCGGCAAATCCGTGACGATCCCGAAAGCTCTGCAAGGAGCGGTGCCCGCCGTCAGCAACTACGCGTCGCCCGATACCCGCAAGATGCAACCGTTTGAATTTCGGTTGTTGTGAGGATACGATGTCGCATTCTTTGATTCCCATCTTGTCTTTTTTAAAAGAGTTTGGTATACTGAATGTGGTATTGACTAAAAAGGAGGTTTTCTCATGAAACGCTTACTTTCCATTCTGTTGGCGGTGAGCTTGCTGATCGCGTGCATGCCGATGATGATCAGCGCCGCACCGACCGAACGTACGCTGAATTTTGCGCAGTTGAGCGGCGGTTATCGCGTCCTCGGTCGCGCCCTGCCGTATCAAAACCAATTGCTCATGGACAATGTGGCATCCGGCTTTGAATTCTATTTCAACGGCAGTGGTACGGTCACGTTCAACGCCAGTGTGATGTGCATCAACTGGGGCAACGAGCTGGCGCAGTATTTCACCGTCGTCGTGGACGGTGTGCGCACGCGCGTGCGCGTGGAAAGCGCCGAACACGCCAAATACGAAGCCAAGAACATCGTCCTCGCCGAAAACCTCGCGAGCGGCGACCATCACATCGAAGTATATCGTCAGACCGAAGCGTCGCAGTCGTTCTGCGTGGGCAACGCGGTGACCTTCACGGGCACGTTACTTCCGCCTCCGCCCAAAGCACCGTTGACCATCGACGTCATCGGTGACTCCATTTCGGGCGGCTACGGTAGCTTGTGGGACGGCACGTCCCATCAAGGCTTCCATCCCAAATACCAAGACGGCACCTCGACCTATGCCTTCCTCGCGGGCAAAGCCCTCGGCGCGGATGTGCGCGTGTGTCAGGTTAGCGGTTACGGTTGTGTCCGCGGGCAAAACACCAACGGCGAAAACATGCAGATGCTGTATCCGTATCTCTGCCTCTGCCGTGACGAAACGCCCTATCCGTTTGACACGCTGGCGGATGTGGTCGTCATCAACCTCGGCACCAACGATAGCAGAGTGGGTGTGTCGGCGGCGGAGTTCCAAGTCGGCTCGAAAGAGCTGATGCAACTCGCGCGTGAAAAGAATCCCGGTGCCAAGATCGTCTGGTGCACCGGTATGATGGGTACGTTCTATGCGGACGCGGTGCAAGCTTCCGTGAATGAACTCGGCGGTGCCGACAGCGGATTTTACTTTGTGAATCTGCCCTACGGCGGCAGCGGTGCGGGCGCTCACCCCGCCGCCTCGGAGCATAAGGCGGCGGCCGCAGTGCTCCAAAATTACCTGGAAACCAGCGTGTTGCCGTGCGCGGTGCTCGCCGCGCAAACCGATGCTGCCGTCCTGCGTGCGGCGGTAGAGGAAGCGTCCGCGATTGCGAATCCGTCGGCAGTGCTGCGAGGCGCGATCGACCGCGCGAAGACGGAGCTCTCGGTCAACACGACCGATCCCTATCGTTTGTATCAACGTCTCAGCGACCTGCAGGCGGCGAAAGACGCGACCTGGAAGGGCGTGTCGCTGATGCCCAAAGAGTATATCACCGACACCCCCGTCGCCTCGGACGGCGTGTCGTATGTGTGGCCCTATTACGCGCAGGAGGAGGGCTCCGTTGCATTGTACAAAGGCGGCGAAGGGTTCTTCTGGCCGTCGCTGATCACGCCCATCGGCGAAACGGTGGATGTGGACGAAACCCCCTATTTGCATCTCGACTTCACCGGCACCGCCACCTTTAATGCTACGATCGCCTATCGTACCGCCGGCGGTGAGATAGCGCATGTCAAGCTTTCGGAGCTTGCGGGAAAAGGCGACAACGATCTCTCGCCTCAGGAACAAGAGACCATGACTTTCGACTTCGGTACGTATGTGAAAAACCAAGGTCACGTCGGCGACAACGGACTGGTGTCCATCGTGTCGTGCCAAATGTTTGTGGTCGGTGACATCGACCAGGTGATCATACTGCGTTCGTGCGACTTTGTGGGCGGTTCGAGCGAACCGACTGCGCTGACCGGCTCCTACAAGGTGAACAACGGTTGCCTCGAAGCGCTCACGCGCGGCACCACGGCAGAGGAACTGAAAAACGCCATGGACCACAGCGAGATGCTGACTGTGACGGACAAAAACGGCAATGCGGTGAGCGGTAAGCTCGCCACCGGTATGACGCTGACGCTGACCGTGAACGGCACGGCGGTCGACAGCGCGACGGTGGTCGTGAGCGGTGACGTGAACGGCGACGGCGAAGCCTCCACCACCGATGCCCGTATGATGATCCTCTACAAATTGGAAGTGACAACGCTGAACACCGCGTCGGCATCGGCGGCGGATTACAACCGCGACGGCGATGTCAACACCCTCGATGCGCGTCAGGTGTTGCTTGATAACCTGATCGGCTGATTGTCATGCAAACACAAAAAAGCGCTCCCTCGGGAGCGCTTTTTTTGCGCTCCTTGAAAAGCGCGGATTTTGTGATATAATGGAGACAAGAATGGAAAAAGGAGTAACCACCATGCGCGTTTGTGTATATGGGGCGGCGTCGCCGTCCATCGATCCGATGTATATTGAAGCGGGCGAAGCGCTCGGACGCGTTTTGGCGCGTTGCGGACATTCGCTCGTGTTCGGCGGCGGTGCGCTCGGATTGATGGGCGCGGTGGCGCGCGGTGTGCGCGCCGAGAGCGGTCATATCACAGGTGTTGTGCCGCGTTTCTTTGAGAACGATGCCTCGGAAACATTGTGTGATTTTTGTGACGAATACATCCAAACCGATACCATGCGTGAACGCAAGCGGATCATGGAGGACAAGGCAGACGCATTCATCATCACGCCCGGCGGCATCGGCACGTTTGAAGAGTTCTTGGAGATCCTCACACTGCGTCAGCTGTGCCGCCACGAAAAACCCATCGCCGTGTTGAACACGGCGGGGTACTACGACACCCTGCTCGCTTTTTTGAACGAGGCGGTGGACAAGGGCTTTTTGAAAGCTACGTGTCTGTCGCTCTTCACCGTGACCGACGATCCGCACACCTTACTCGACGCGTTGGAATGCACCTCGGGTGACGGCGGCAATGTACACACCTACAAAGAAGGATAAACAGTAAAACTCCGCAGTTCCGAAAGGGACTGCGGAGTTTTTTGATCAATTTTCGGTTTTGGCTTTTTGGGGACGTTTGAGGAGTACAAACACCACCGCTCCGATCGCCGCGACCGCCACCGCTGCCGCGATGCCGATCACAAGCGCTGTCGGGAATCCATCGGAGGTGCTTTGCGGTTCGCCCGTCGTCACCACCGAGTGCAGGTCGTGCTTCACGCAGGCGATCTGCTCGGTACGGTAGAGATCGTCAAGCAACGCCTGACGCGCGTTCTCGTTTCCGACGGTAAGGATCGCTTGATACAACGCATTCAACGCGGTATCGGCCATGCGCCCGTCCGAAATGTTGTCTTTTGCCGTCTGTGCCGCTTCCTTGACGGCGGTGATCTCCGCATCGGACATACCGCCGAGCGGCGCGATCACGTTGTCGATGCGAGCGACCATGTACTCAAGCATGGCCCGAACCGAGGCGTCGGGATCCAAGAACGGCGGCAACGCTTCGGTGCGGTAGACGGTGTCTTTCACGGCGGCAGGGATCTTGTCGGCGAAGTAGGCGCTCGCCTCAAAGTAGCAGTCGCCGTACGCGCCGTATTGGTTGTCCTCACGAGCCTGACGTTCCAATTCGGGAGCGCCGAGGAAATCGGTGTGCGCGCCGAGTCCCGTCACGACCATACAGCGTGCACCGCCCAGCTCGACCACGTGGCGGATCTCATCGCCGTAGCCGTCACCGTACGCCATCGGATGCAAGATGTCGATCGTGCCTTCCTCGAGCCACTTCGGGAAGTCTTGGTAGATCGCGTTTTGTGCGTGCTCGATGGGGAAGGCAACGTCTGCCGCGAGTCGCACATCGGGAGCTTCGCGGTCGAGCATCGCGCGGATCTCGCGCACCCACTCGGTGATGCAGTCACGGCGGTATTGGCACCAATCCTCCCAGTAAGCGGCGTTGCGATCGTACTTGGGTGTGTCTTCGTAGCCGTAGGCTTCCTTGAAGCCTTGGAACGCCGCTTCCGTGTAGCCGAAGTCCGCTTCGTTGGAGCTCGGATAATAGCGGATGTAGTCCATTTCAAAACCGTCGATGTCGTAGGTGGTGACAAGATACTGATAGAATTCCAGCAGGTAAGCGCGCGCGTCTTGGTTGGCGGGGTCGATCATCATGAAGCCGTCTTTGTTGTAAGGCATGCCCATCTGGTTGAGCGACAGCCATTCCGGTTTTTGACCGGGGACGGTATTCTCGTCGTAGCCGTCGTGGATGAAGCTGCCGATGTTCATGATGGGCATCCACAAATGGCACTCCATGCCGTATTTGTGGCAAGCATCGACGTATGCCTGAAGCACGTCGTAGCGGAATGACGGATGACGCGCAAACAAGCTGTCTTTCGGCACGTCCATGATGACGCCGTTTTCGAACCACCCCTCCACGCTCACAAAGTTGATGGAAGCCTCGTGGAGCTTCTTGACGAACGCATCCACCTCGGAGGCGGACTTTTGCGACGGGCGGATCCACACGCCGCGATATTGCACGGGATAGCTGTCGCAAAGTGCGTTGCCCAGCGTATCCGCTTCCACGATCAGGCGGTCGCACGCATCGGCAAACGTGTTATCGTTGCGGTCGGCGTTATAAGCGTCCAGCACCTCTTCGTATTCCGCGCGGATGGCGGCAAGCGAAGCAGACGCTTCGGTATAATCGGCATACACGAACGCCGCCTTCGCGTCGTCGATGGCCTTTTGCGCTTGATCAAAGGAATACGCTGCCGCCTTTTGCAATCCCTCGGCGCTGTATGTGAAGATGGTGTTGAGCGTTTCGGGGTCGTATTCGACCGTCATGCCCTTGACCATCTTCAATCGCATCCAACGGGCGGGGGAGCCGTGCAACGACACCACGTAGCCGTTCTCGGGGATGACGGAGTTGTTGCCGCCGAGCTTGGTGATGATGCCGTTTTCCACGATCACCTCGTAGCCGTATTCGTTGGTGCCGGTCTTCTCGCCGTATGCGGGGGTGTAGAGCACCATTTTGTCGTCGCCGCGCTCGATGTCCACGCCGTCAGCAGGGTTGTCAAAGGAGAAGAAGGGGGACGAAAGCGCAATCGGTGTTTTGGACACGGTGATCATCGAGGAACGATGATTGTAATACACATAGTCGCCCACTTCCATGTTCTCGCGGATCCACGTGCGCATCAATTTGCCGCCGGGTTGCTCGTTGTCGTGACCCGACACGACAAAACCGCCGTCAGGGATGCGCGCGTTGCCTTTGACGATGCTCGTGACGCGGTTGTTGCGGTTCACGACCGCTTCTGCGCCCCATTGGTTGGTTTGTGTAGATGCACCGTACTCATCGGTGTAGACGATCAGACTGCCGTCGCCGCGACTGCAGTTGCTGCCGTCGATGGCGAGCTGTAACGGTTCCGCCGAGGCGGTCATGCCAAACGGCACCGTTGTCAGAAGAAGTGCGAGTGTGAGCAACCAAAGAATCGTTCGTTTCATGGATAACACTCCTGTTCTTTACACGCGGAATTTCGGCATCATGCCGATTTTGTCGGGTGTGTGTTCGGGAAGCTGGTAGATGTCGTGACCGGGGAAGTTGTTGCCCTCAACAAGACACGGGCCGTCGGGCGTGAACGCCACGTCCCATCCGAGATAGCCCATTTCGGGGATCTCCCTGGCGGCGGCGGTGACGAGCGCTTCCATCTTGTCCCAATCGGGGAACCGGAACCCTTTGATCGTCGCACCGGTGTAGGGGTGCACGTCGTAGAGCGCCTTGGTTTTGTCGATGGCGCGATCCTTGACGATGCCCGTCTTTTCGTCCACGGGCGCGACCATGCCGCCGCTGTTGAAGTTGTCGACGTGCTTGCCGTTGTTGCCGATGCGGAAGTAGGTGCAAATGATGTGCACCTCGCCGCCCTTGTTGATGGTGACGGTGCGTACCGTGTTGATGGATTCGGGGTAGATCGCACTCACTGCCGGATGCTGAATGATCAGCTCCTCCAGCTCAAACGCCGTGTTCATAGCGAGCAAGGCGTCGTACGCCGCTTCGGCAGAGCCGTGATCGGCAACGGCGATCTTCTCCACACCTTTTCCGCACATACCCTCGATGGGCTTTGCGATGAACACCGGGTGCTTTTCCATGAACGCCAGTACCGTCGCCTTTTCGGCATCGAGGCGTACCCAGTCGCGGTGGATATACGCGTTAAAGCGGGTGTTAAATTCCGCTTTATCGTCAAAGAAATGGGCAAAGCTCATGTCGTTGTATTGCTTCATCAGCTCGTTGTTGCGACCGCGCGTGAGATAGGTATCGCGCTGTTCGGCGGTCAGGTCGTACATCTCAAACAGATCGTAATCCATGTACCCGGCACCGTAGTTCACCGCGCACTTTTGCATATCGCGCAGAAGGAACAGCCGCGATTTGCCGGTTTTTTTGTGCAGTTTTTTGACGGTTTTGAACATGGTTTTGTAGTCCATCTTCAGCAACCGCCGAAACACATAGCCAAGGTTTGCCATCGGTTTTTCAAAACCCCTTTCGAACACAAGTTATCTGATAACAGTATACCATATACTTCAAGAAAAAAGCAACGGCGGGTGCCGTTGCTTTTTGAAATTCGGGGAGATCAGTCTTCGGAGTATTCCGCAACATAGGGAAGATTACGGTAATATTCGGCGCAATCCAGACCGTAGCCGACGACGAAGCAGTTGGGAACGGTAAAGAGGGCGATGTCTGCCTCAAAATCGGTCTCACGACGCGACGGCTTGTCCAGCAGGGTGATGACGCAGAGCGACAGCGGTTCGCGGCTTTTGAGGATCTTAATGACCTCGACCAGCGTGCGACCCGTGTCAACGATATCCTCGACAATGATGACGTGGTACTTCTTCAAGTCCTGCTCGAGATCCATCGTGATGGTGACCGTGCCCGATGACATGGTGTTGTTATAGTAGCTCTTGGCGCACATGAAGCCGATCTCGCACGGCACGGTGATCGCGCGGCACAGATCCGCCATAAACACAAAAGCGCCGTTTAAGATACTGACCAGCAGGATCGGACGTCCGTCATAGGACGCATCGATCTCTTTGGCGACCTTGGCGATCGCCTCGCGGATCTCCTCCTCGCTGACCAGTACACGTTTGATGCGGCGTTGATATTCTTCGATACTAAGCATACTCAATAAACGCTCCTCTCGCTAAGGTGGTTTCATCATACCAGAAATCGACAAAAAAAGCAATTCTTATTTTAAAAAAGGCGAGAGGAGCGCCGTGAGGTATTACCTTGCACTTTATCTATAGGCGTGGTATACTGAGAAAAAGACCGTAAGGAGGTCATGTTTCATGAAACGATGGATCGCTTTTTTGTGCTGTGCGCTGTTGCTGTGGACGGGAAGTCCCGTGTCGACCGTGTCGGCCGATGCGGCGCAAACGCTCACCTTCGGACAGATGCACGGACGTTATCGCACGCTCGGACGTGCGGCAGAACACGGTAATTCGCTGTATATGGATAACACGGCGTCGGGCTTTGAGCTGTATTTTTACGGCAGCGGCGACGTGACGGTCAACGCCGCCGTGGTATGCAGTACCGATGGCGAGATCGCGCAGTATTTGACGGTCGTCGTCGACGGTGTGCGCTCGCGCGTGCGTGTCGAGTGCGAGACGTTGCACACCGTGTATCAAAAATCCATCCGACTGGCAAGCGGTCTGCCTGAGGGCTATCACCACATGGAGGTGTACCGCCAAACCGAAGCGCAGGTTTCCAACTTCTGTGCGCATTCGCTGACTTTCACGGGGCGCTTGCTCGCCGCGCCGACCGCGTCGCCGCTGACCATTGACGTGGTGGGCGATTCCATTTCGGGCGGCTACGGCACGCTGTGGAACTCTTCGCTCGGTGTCGCAGACCCCGCGTGCAACCATCCCCAATATGAAGACGGCACCAAGACCTACGCCTTTTTGGCAGGCAAGGCGCTCGGTGCGGATGTGCGTGTGGTGCAAAGCAGCGGTTACGGTTGCGTGGCGGGATGGAACGGTCGCAACGTGAATCTGCAAACGATGTATCCGTATCTCAACTGGTTTCGCAGTTCATCCTATTTGAATCCGTTCGATCCGCTCGCGGACATCGTGATCATCAATCTCGGCACCAACGACTACGGTACGCGCAACAACAACCAGCTTACCAACGCCGAGTTTCAAGCGGGTGCCAAAAACCTGATGCAAATGGCCAAGCAATATAACCCCGGTGCCACGGTGGTCTGGTGCACGGGTATGATGGGCAGTTATTATTCCACCGAGGTCAAAGCGGCGATCACTGAGCTCGGTGGCGCCGAAGCGGGGTGTTATTTCCTCGAACTTCCCAATGGTCAGGGCGGCGCTGTGTCCCATCCGAACGAAGCGCAACAAGAAGCGGCCGGCAAGGTACTGCTTGACTTCTTGAAAACGACGGTGCTCCCCGCCGATTACACCGCCGCCACGGCGTCGGTCGCCGATGTGCAAGCGGTGATCCGTGAAGCGTCGGCGGTGTCGCATCCTTCGGCGGCGCTGACGGGCGCTCTCACCCGCGCGCAGATGGAGCTTGCCGTCAACACGACCGATCCCTATCGTTTGCGTGCGCGTTTGGATGACGTGCGTCGTGCAATGAACGGGGATGTGACCGTGTCGTTGATGCCCAAACAGCATATTTCCGAGACACCCACCGCGTCGGACGGCGTGTCTTTTGTGTGGCCGTATTACAGCGACGACGGCTCGGTGTCGCTCTATAAAGGCGGCGAGGGCAGTTATTGGCCGCAAATCAACACAGCGCATTACTTCGCTGTCGATATCGACGAAACGCCCTATCTGTATGTGGACTACGGCGGGAATGCCGAGTATAATGTGTCGATCACTTACCGTCGCCCCGACGGCGAACTGGCATACGTCAACATTCCCACCCTCATGGGTTCAAACGGTGTGGATCTTCCCGCCTCCGAGCGCACGACCGTGAAGGTGGACTTCGGCGCCTACATCCGCAAGAACGGTCACGTCGATGCGGATGGCTTGGTGCCGATCGTCCGCTGTGATATGTATGTGGTCGGCGCTACCGACACATGGGTGCGCGTCTTCGATTGCGCGTTTACAAGTGCCGCGCCCGAAGAGCCTATCCTCACGCTGTCGGGTGCCTATCCTGTGAACGACGGCTATGTGACGGGACTGCCCGCCGGCATGACGGCGGCGGAGCTGATCGGTGCGATGGACAACAGCGAACGGCTCTCCCTCAAGGATAAAAACGGCAATGTCGTGACCGACGGTGTTATTGCAAGCGGCATGGTGTTGGAGCTGGCAATAGACGGCATCGTGCTGGACAGCGCGGTGCTCGCGGTCGTCGGCGATTTGAACGGTGACGGTGTGATCTCCTCGGTGGATGCGCGCACCCTGCTCATGCAGTTGCTTGGTGTGCAAAGCACGGACGATCCGCTTGTGATGCTTTCGGCGGATATGGACGGTGACGGTCAGCGCACAACAGGCGATGTGCGCGCGATCCTGAAATTCGCCTTGTGACATTTGGACAGTAAAAAAGGCTCCTTTGACCCTACGGTCAAAGGAGCCTTTTGGGTATGTGTTACAGAACCGAGGTCAACAGCAAGCGCACATCCGAGGTGCTGATATCGCCGTTGCCGTCAAAGTCGGCCAGCGCCAGCGCCGCCCCGTCGAGAGGCGCGTCGCCGAGCAGGTGCATCAAAATGGCGCGACCGTCGGCGGTCGTGACCGCGTCGTCGCCGTTGACGTCACCGATCGTGCCGCTGATCGTCGGGCGATCGTTGCCTTCGCCGTCACGCATGTTGTAATCGGTGTTCGTCACTGTGTCCGCTTTGGCGGCGAAGTAGCAATACTGCAGTTCGATGGAGGTGTTGCCGTCGAGGTACAACAGTACGGTGTCGACTTGGCTGTCGTCTTCGGGCGCCCACCAGTAGCTGATATCGATCTGCAGGCGTTCGCTCGTCGACATATAGCGGCGGTCGGACGCGATCTCCAGTTCATTGGGCGACAGCGGATCGCGCACCGCCGTGTAACCGGTATCCTTATCGGTGATGCCGAACGCGTAGCGACCGCTCAAGCGATCGATCGCAATGTTCCAAGACGGGGTGGTGCGGTTGCCGAGCGCCAAGGGGAGAGGGATCTCAATGGCGGTCGGGTTCGGACTGTGGTTCGTGAAGGTCACCGAACCGTTTTCGTCGGTGACGAATTGGAGCTGACTGTCGTTCTCGATGGGGGTGATCGCGGCGTTGAGCGCGTCTACGCCGATGTAATCGCCGTATTGTCCGATCGCGCACCAACCGACCTGACCGTCGGGAAGCGTGACCTTGCCCCAACCGTCCTTCAACTCGGTCACCACGACCAGATCGTCGCGCAGGTATTCTCCGAGGATTTCGTAAGTGGTATCGGTGCCGGCGCGCACGTTCAGACTTGACGCTGTGATGCGGTAGGTGCCGAGCTTCTCAGCGGTGGTGCCTTTGCCGACTTCATAGTTCGGGGTCGCGTAACCGACGATGCGGGAATAGCCGAGAGAATAGCTCTTGGCAAAGCAGCCGCCGCCCTCGTTGACTTCACCGTTTTGACCGCTGGTGTTGCCCTCGATGGTGTAGACGCGACCGCCTTCCGCATAACGCACCAAACCGACGTGCGACATGCTGGTTTTGCTTTCGCCGAAGTAGATGACGTCGCCCGCTTTCGGGACGTAGTTGCCGCCGTAATATTGCGAATATTCAAACAGATCGCGTTCTTTCCACCATTTCACACCGGTGGTGCAGGATGCGTGATAGGTGAAGACCTCAGGCGGCACGCCGGCTTCCGCCGCGCACCAGGAAACGAACATCGCGCACCATGCGCCGTAAGCGAAGCTCGAGGAGTTGAAGTAGTCGGCATACCATTTGCCGTATTTGGTGTAGTTGTTGGAACCGGCGGTCGTGCCGGCAAGCGAACCTTCCAAATAACCGACTTGCGTTTGGGCGATCGCCATGATGTCGTAGGCTTGATCACCGGTGTTGACGTGCGTGTTTTCATAGGCCGCGCTGACGATGGTCGGCGTGAACGCCATGAGAAGTGACAGGGAAAGGAAGATGCCGAGGAAACGATGCAGGGACTGTTTCATATCGAGATACCTCCTATACTTTTGATGGATCAACACTATCAATGTAACACGCCTGGTGCTGCCGTGTCAAATCCTTTTTGTTCAGACTGCACGAATCATGCGGCAACCGTGCGGAAAAAGACGCAAAAAAGCGAGACTTTCACCTTCGAAAGTCTCGCTTTTTTCAATCCTCGATCGTTGCTTTGCGCGATACGATCGCGCGGATGGTCTCGGCGTCGAATTTGGGGTCGCGTTCATAGGTGTAGAGCCCGTTTTGCTCCTGCTCCACGTCGGTCAACTGCGTATAGCAAAAACCGAACAGCGCCTCGTTGTCGAGGAGTGCGTCGGTCAACCCGCGAAAGCGCAGGAGGAAGCCGTCCTCGCCGAGCACATCCTCGCCGTAGCCCCAGCTGGAACGAAGCGTCTCGTCTTTTTGCCCCGCCGCAAAGCGAATGCCGCCGTATTCGCTGAGGAAGATCGGCTCGCCGCGATAGGTTTGTCGCTCGCAGAGCGGATCGTCCACCGTGCCGTCGACGGGCAACCGCGCATAGCGTGCACGGAACGTGTCGGGGTTTTGGTCGTAATCGTGAAGGTCAAATATATCGGTCTTAACGTGGTAGTTGCCGCTTGTGTCGATGCACGGACGCGACGGATCCAACCGTTTGGTTACGTCGTAGAGCAGAGCAATACCGCGATCGTCCTGCTTGCGGTAGCCTTGATCCCATGTCTCATTGCGTGGACACCACCCGATGATGGACGGGTGGTTGACGTCGCGCTCGATCACGTCCATCCATTCCGAAAGAATGGGGAAGATGCTGTCTGCTTGGCTGTGGTCAAGACCCCAGTCGGGGTATTCGCCCCACACGAGATATCCGAGGCGATCCGCATGGTACAAATAGCGTTCCTCAAACACCTTTTCGTGCAGACGTGCGCCGTTGAAGCCGAGCGCCGTCGACAACTCGATGTCGCGCTGGAGTGCCTCGTCCGAGGGCGCGGTGTAGATGCCGTCGGGATAGAATCCTTGGTCGAGGATCAAACGCTGAAATACCGAACGACCGTTGAGCAGGAATCGGTGTCCATCAAAACGGATGTCCCGTAAGCCGAAATAGCTCGTCACCGTATCGTCGCCGAACGTGAACGTCACGTCGTACAGCGCGCCGACCCCGATGTCCCACAGATGCGTTTCGGCAAGCGGTATTGTAAAGGTCACCGTGCCCGTCGCAGAATCGATCGTGTGTCGTCCCATCGGGCGACCGCCGTATGTAATGTCGCAGGTCAGCGTTCCGATACCGCAAAGCACCGCCGTCACCGTCACGCTGTTGTCGGAGACGTTCGGCGTGTAGCGCACCGATTCGAGGTGTGTCGCCGGCAATCGCTCGAGCCACACCGTCTGCCAAATGCCGGTCGTGCGGGTGTAAAAACAGCCTTGCGACGCAAAGGTGCTCGATTGCTTGCCCGAGGGGATGGTGCGGTCGGTCGTATCATCCTCGGCATAAACGGCGATCTCGTTTTGACCTTGCCGCACCGCCGCAGAGATGTCCACGTGGAAAGAACTGTAACCGCCGGCGTGTTCACCGACGAACGTGCCGTTCACAAACACCTTCGCACGGTAATCCACCGCCCCGAAATGCAGACGCAACACACCTGCTGTGTCGGCAAGATCGATCGTGCGCTTGTACCATACACCGCGCATATAATCGGTGTGACCGATGCCCGACAAACGGCTTTCGGGGCAAAACGGCACAAGGATGGTGCCGCTTAAAGCAACGCCTTCGTTTTGCAGACCGCGATGCTCACCGCTGCGCGCGTTGTCGATCTCGAACTGCCACTTGCCGTTGAGATTGATCCAGTTGTTTCTCTTGAATTGCATACGCGGATGTTCCGCGCGCGGACTCGTCATGGCAAGATCCCCCATTGACCTTACGTGATATCGTCATTGTATCACAGTTGTGAGAAATTGCCAAGAGTTCCGCTCGGGAAAATGCTTCCGCACCATCCATAAACTTTTTGAAAAAATATCTTGACAATCGAAAAAGGATATGCTAGAATGTACAGCGTTGCAAGTGCAACCGATATATGGGGGTATAGCTCAGCTGGGAGAGCGCTTGAATGGCATTCAAGAGGTCAGCGGTTCGATCCCGCTTATCTCCACCAAAAACGAGGATGATCCTTTCGGATCGTCCTCGTTTTTCTTTTGTGGAAAGCGGGATCGAAAGCCGGATCAGAAAACAGTCCGGTGGACTGTTTTCCCGGCGTGGAGATGATCAAACTTGCGTTTTTACATGAACCAAAAAGCGAGATACCTCTACCTCTTTGAATGTGTACTCGATAGTGCATCATCCGAAAGGATGTCCTTTTTTCATTTGGTGCAAAGCGGGATCGAAAGAACCGAGTAGTGAGCGCCGCCGGGGGGCGGATAAGTTGCTATTTCCTTGGCAACTCCACGGAGCGTAGGTTGTCGTTTTGCGCCGTTTGCGGTATACTGGTTGCAAAGGAGATGGAGCTATGAATACCTACATCACGGGCGCCGTGATCAAACGCTTGCGCGAAGCCAAAGGCATCACGCAGACCGAACTCGCCGAGCAAATCGGCGTCAGCAGTAAAGCCGTGTCTAAATGGGAAACTGCGAAAGGACTGCCCGATATCACCTTGATCGAACCACTGTCAAAAGCGCTCGGCGTGTCGGTAATGGAGCTGATGTCAGGCGAACCGATCATCAATCAGAACCGCTCGGCAAACCTCTTGCGCTCGAAATTCTATGTCTGCCCCTTGTGCGGCAATATTCTCCACGCGACCGGCGATGCTGTCATCAGCTGTTGCGGCATCACACTGCCACCGTTTGAAGCGGACGAAGCCGACGGTGAACATATCGTCACGATCGAGCGCGTCGAGGATGAGCATTTTGTCACCGTGCATCACGAGATGACCAAAACGCATTATATCTCGTTCGCCGCGTATGTCACGGGCGACCGTATGCAGTTCGTCAAATTCTATCCCGAAGGCAACGCCGAAGCCCGTTTCCAGTTCCGCGGCAACGGCTACCTCTACCTCTACTGCAACCACCACGGACTCATGAAACAAGCTGTCCGAAAAACCAAATAATGTTCACCTCTTCCAAGGTGTCGCAGAAAGGCGACACCTTGGCGACTTTTTATAAATTCCGGTTGCGTCTTTTTGAGCGGCGTGATACCATAGAAGCAGAAGATACGCAAACGGGAGGGAAGACCGATGGCGAATATCATTGCGGTGATTTGGGACTGCGACAAAACGTTGATCGACGGCTATATGCAGGATCCGATTTTTGAAGAATACGGCGTGGACGCAGCGGCGTTTTGGCGCGAAGTTCACACAGCCGCCGAGGAATACACCAAGCATAACGTCCGCGTGAATCGGGATACCTACTATCTCAACCACTTCATCAAGCGCGCACACGACGGCACGTTTAAAGGACTCAACAACCAAAAGCTCCGCGAATACGGACAAAAACAGGTGTTCTACAACGGTGTGGCAGAGCTTTTTAAGCATACCAAGACTATGTTCCAAGACGACAAGAGCTACACGGAATACGGCATTCAGGTGGAGCATTACATCGTCAGCACCGGCTTTGCCGAGGTGATTCGCGGATCGGGGTTGGCGCGCTATGTCGACGGCATTTGGGGGTGCGAACTGGCGGACGGCCCCGATCCAAACGGCGATCCGGTGATCAGCGAGATTTTGTATACGATCGACAACACCAGCAAAACGCGCGCGTTGTTTGAGATCAATAAGGGTGCGGAGATCGACGTCAACTCCCGCATTCCCGAAGAACATCGCCGCGTGCATTTTGAAAACATGATCTACATCGCCGACGGTCCGAGCGACATTCCCGCGTTTTCCGTCGTCAAGCAAAACGGCGGTGCCACCTTCGCAATTTATCCTAAGGGGGATATGGACGCGATGCAACAAGTGGAGCGGATGCGTGCGGACGGACGCGTGGATATGTATGCGGAGGCGGATTATTCGGAAAACACCACCGCCTATATGTGGATCACGAACCAGATCCGGCGCATGGCACAGCGCATTCGCGACACGGAAAAAACCAAGATCCGCAATTCCGCCTCCGGCACCCCGAAACATCTGGTATAATATCAAAGAGCTATGCACTTTCGGCGCATAGCTCTTATTATATCCCTTTTTACTTATCGTGGCGTTCGTTGATCTCGGCGGCGAGGGCGCGGAGCTTCTCGCGTGAGAGGGTATCGAGCGTACCGCGTACGGTGACGTTTTCACTCGGCAGATCAAGCGCATCGCACTTTTCCAGTAAGCGGCGCATCACGGTGGCGGCCATCGGTGCCCACGTGCCGTTTTCTATAAACCCGACGGTGCGCTGTTGAAATTCGCGCGCCTTTAAATGATGCAAAAACGTGCGCATCGGCGGAAATACATCCATGTTGTACGTGGCGGCGGCCACGATGAGTGTGTCGTACCGAAACGCATCGGCGACCGCTTTGGTCATATCGCAGGTGACAAGATCGTACGTGACAACCTCGTCTTTCAGCATCGCGCGCAGTTCATTCACCACGGCGGCGGTGTGCCCGTACACGGAGGCATACGCTATGACCGTGCCGCGTTTCTCGGGACGATAGGACGCCCAGAGAGTATAGCGCGCGAGCGCGTGGGGGATGTCGGTGAGCGTCGGTCCGTGAAGCGGGCAGATACGCGCGATCGGGAGCTTGGCGAGTTTTTTGAGCAACGCCGTCACCTGCGATCCGAACTTGCCGACGATGCCGAAGTAATACCGCGCCGCTTCATCATCCCACGGATACGTGTCGTCAAGCGGGCCGAATCGCCCGAACGCATCGGCGGAAAATAACGTGCCGTCGGTGCGGTCATAGGTGACGGTCACCTCGGGCCAATGCACCATCGGTGCGGAATAAAAGGTCAACTCGTGCCGACCGAGCGTGAGCGTGTCTCCGTCGACGATCACGCGTTGTCGCGTTTCATAGGCATCTCCGTAGTAGGAGCGCATGATTTGAAACGCCTTGTGTGAAGCGAAGATCATCGCTTTGGGGTACCGTGCGGCAAACGCGGCAATGCCGGCGGAATGGTCCGGCTCCATGTGCGAGACGATGAGATAGTCGGGTGTGCGTCCTTGTAAGATGTCGTGCAATCGCCCGAGCCATTCCTCGGTGTAGGCGCCGTCAACGGTGTCGAACACAGCGACGCGGTCATCCATCAGCACATAGGAATTGTAGGAAATGCCGTCGGGAACGGGATACTGCGCTTCAAAGAGCGTATCACGACGGTCGAATACACCGACATAGTATAAGTCGTTTATGATTGGCATAAAAAATACTCCCCCTTTTTCAAGAGAGAGTATGTGTCGGATGGTATGGGACTATGCGGTTTACAGCATGCGCGTTTCGTTGATGATGAGTTCAAAGCGCATTTTCAAAAAGCTTGCCGCATCGCGGCAGAGGATCATGCGCGTCAGGAAGATCTCGAAATAATCCATCACCGGGCAGATGGAGGTGTCGATCGACAGCTTGAGAGCGATGACGCCGTCCTCGGCGTGCACCGCCAGGGAGGAGTCGACGACCGCATAGTTCACGCGGTCGTGAATGTCAAACGACGGGTCGCTCGGTTTGCAACGCACGCGACTGCGGCGCACGTCGCTTTTATCCGCGAGGATCAGCGCCGCCGAGATGGGGGTGACGGCGTTGGCGGTGTGTTCGTCGTGGTTGCCGATGGCGGTGACGATGGCGGCGATCTCGGCGTGAGGGACCTGCATCTGACTCAAAACGGTGTACGCCAACGTGCCACCGGTCAGCGCGTGGTTCGACCGATTGACGGCGTTGCCGATGTCGTGCATATATGCCGCAATACGCGCCAATTCACATTCGCGCGGGTCATACCCGAGCGATTCCAAAACCGCACCTGCCGTCTTTGCGGTGACGGTGGCGTGGCCGAAACCATGGTCGGTAAAGCCTATGACACCCAGCGCGGCGTTGCCGGCTTCGATCAGGGAGTTGACCGCCTCCGAGCGGCGGATCTCTTCGTATGTCAACATGGTGGATTCTCCTTTTATGAGGGTTTCTGTCGTTATGATAGCGTGTCGAGAGGTGGTTTGTCAAGAGATGCGAAAAAAACTGCATTTTTTATTGCTTTTACAAGAAAAGAGTGCTATACTTTACTTTGGTATGTTACGGGTTCTGTTTGAAATAGAGAGGAGATCCGTTTATGAATACGACCGTATTTGAGCAATACGAATCGGAAGTGCGTTCCTATTGCCGTAAATTTCCGGAAGTGTTTGTGTCGTCTAAAGGCGCGTACATCCTCGGGGAAAGCGGCAAAGAATATTTGGACTTTTTCTGCGGTGCCGGTGCACTGAACTACGGACACAACCATCCGTACGTCAAGCAAAAGGCCGTCGAGTATTTGATGAACGATGGCATCATCCACGCGCTGGATATGTACACGGTCGCCAAGCGTGAGTTTTTGGAGACCTTTGAAGAAAAGATTTTGAAGCCCCGCGGACTGAACTATAAAGTGCAGTTCCCCGGCCCGACCGGTACGAACGCCGTGGAAGCGGCGCTCAAGTTGGCGCGCAAGGTCAAGGGTCGCCGCACGGTGATGGGGCTGATGGGTTGCTTCCATGGTATGACGCTCGGCACCTTGGCGCTCACGACTGAGCGAGATGCGCGCGCGGGTGCGGGCGTGTCGCTCAACGACGTGGTGCATGTGCCGGCACCGTATATGTTCCCTGAGCTCGACACCATCGACTACGTGGATCAGATCCTGTCCGACGATCACAGCGGTGTCGATCATCCTGCGGCGTTCATTTTGGAAACCGTGCAAGCGGAGGGCGGCATTGAAGTGTTCTCGGTCGACTTCCTCAAGCGTCTGCGCGCACTGTGCGACAAGCACGATATGCTCTTGATCGTCGATGACATTCAGGTCGGTTGCGGTCGTACGGGCACCTTCTTCTCGTTTGAGCGCGCGGGCATCCAACCCGATATCGTGACGCTGTCGAAATCCATCGGCGGTCTCGGACTCCCGATGGCATTGACGCTGTTCCGCCCCGAACTCGACATCTGGTCTCCGGGTGAGCACAACGGAACCTTCCGCGGCAACCAGATCGCCTTTGTGGCGGCGAAAGCGGCGGTGGAAGTGATGACGAACGAAAAGCTCGACGCGAACGTTCGCGAAAACGAAGCGGTGCTTCGCGACGGATTGCAGGCGATCGCGTCGGTGGATGAGCGTTTGACGGTGCGCGGCATCGGCTATATGTGGGGCATCGACTGCTCGAAGATCCCCGTGGACGGCTTTGCTCGCCGCGTGATCTGCAAGTGCTTCGAAAACGGCTTGATCGTGGAGCTGGCGGGACGCAAGGATTGTGTCGTCAAGCTGATGCCTCCGCTGATCGCGGACAAGGCTACGCTCGAAAAGGGCATGGCGATTTTGGAGACCTCGCTCAAAGCGTGCCTTGCGGAACTGTAAGAAATTGTGTGAGCGCCTCGACATGTCGGTCGAGGCGCTCGTTTTATCCGAAAAAAAGGGGGGAACCGTCGTGAATTTCAAAAAGGTGCGCCGCATCGCACTGCGGGTGATGCTCGTGTTGATCGCGGCGTTTCTGGTGGAGATGACGGTGCTCGTGTTCATCTCCCTGGAGCAAAACAAAACCATCATGGTGACGGAATATACCGTCACACACGCGGAAATCCCTGCGGCGTTTGAGGGAAAACGCATCGTGCATTTGACCGATCTTCACAACAAGGATCACGGCACGGCACTTTCGGAGCTGGTGCGTCGGCAAAACCCGGATCTCATCCTGATCACGGGCGATTGGATCACGCGCACCAACGACGACATCACGACCGCTAAACGGCAGGCGGAGCTGCTTGTGGGCATCGCCCCGATCTACTATGTGGCAGGCAACCACGAAGCCATGTCGCCGCACTATGCGGAGCTTAGCATCCATCTGCAAAGTCTCGGGATCGAGGTCTTGCAAAATCGCGCGGTCGACTGGACGGTGGAGGGGGAATCGATCCAACTGGTCGGCCTTTTCGATCCCGATTTCGGCTACTTGCCCGAGCTGACGCTGCCGCGCTTGATCGAAGAGGAGGCGTATTCGATCCTGCTGTACCATCGCCCCGAATTGCTGGAAACGGTCTCGGCGTGCGGCGCAGATCTCGTGCTCAGCGGCCACACCCACGGCGGACAGATCCGCCTGCCGCTCATCGGTGCGGTGTACGGGCCCGATCAGGGACTGTTCCCGAAGTACGATGTCGGTCGCTTTCAGTCGGGAGACACCGAGATGATCATCAGCCAAGGACTCGGTGAAGGCGCGTATATGCGCATTTTGACACCGCCCGAAGTGGTGGTCATCACACTCGACAGTCCGCTTGTATCATAAAAAAAGCAGTCGCTTTTTGCGACTGCTTTTTTTATATCTTCGCTTGGATGGAGAGCGTGTATTCGCTCGGGGTCATGCCGGTGGTGCGCTTGAAATAGCGCGAGAAATAGTGCACCGACGTGTAGCCGAGGCGGTCGGCGATTTGGGTGATGTTGCCGTCACCCTCACGGAGCATCCGCTTGGCTTCTTCGATCTTCAGGTTGCGGTAATAGCTCATCACGCCGACACCGGTCACGTTTTTGAAAATGGTTTTCAAGTTGGTGGCGCTTTGCGCGGAGAAGCGGCACACATCCGAAAATGTGAGCGTGCCGTACACGTGTTCCGCCATATAGGCAACGATGCGCGTGACCAGGTCGTGGTCGGTACGCAACTTGATGGAGGAGGAAATGCGCACGTTCGTTTGCGATTCCGAACGGCGCAGGAGGCGGATCAGCAACTGTTCGAGTTGCATCACGAGCAGTTGCTCCGAGGCAAAGCGGCAGTCCTCGCGGCGTTGCAGACGGGTGGTTTGCGGATCGTCAAGCGGCGTTGCAAATGCTTCGATCGCGTTGGCAATGATGTCGGCAAACAGGTTGCGCTCCGTCTCTCCGGCTTTGAAGTGCGCGTGTTCAAAACGTCGCATCGCTTCGCTGTCGCTGTCAAAGGCAATGACGACCAGATTCGGCGCGACGACGCCGTTGGCGGACACGGTGTGAAATTCGTCGGGCTTGTGAAAGACGATCTCACCTTGCGTCAGGTGGAAGGCGGTGCTGTCCGCTTGCACGTCCACTTCGCCCTTGTCGACGTACAGAAGCTCCCAAAACGGGTGTGCCTCACCGCCGAAACGATAGGTTTTGGAATATTCAAAGTAGTGCACGCTGATGAGGTCACTGATGACCAAATCGCGGCGCACGGTGGTTTTTGTGTAACGATCAGACATGGTGGATCTCCTTGCTCAGCGAAGTCCGTCCTGCAACCAGATCGGCTCGCCGTGTTTGAGGAACAAACGCGGAACGCGCTTGCCGATGGAGCAAACGATCTCATAGTGGATGGTGTCCGACCAGGCGGCGTACGTTTCGACGGGTAAATGCGCCTCGCCGTCGCGACCGAACACGGTCACGAGGGTGCCGGGTTCCACGCCGTCGACGTTGCTGACGTCGAGCATGCATTGGTCCATGCAGATGCGACCGCGCACGGCGACCTCCTGCCCGTGAACGAGCATATGCGCTTTGCCGAACACGCGGCGCGTGTAACCGTCGGCGTAGCCGATGGGAACCGTTGCCAGCACTTCATCGCGCTCGGTTTTGTAGGTGCGACCGTAGCTGACCGTCACGTCGGCAGGCACCGCTTTGACATGGGACACGTGGGTGCGAAGTGCCATGACGGGATGAAGCTCCGCGAGCGTGCGCATCCATTCGTCGGGATAGAGTCCGTACAGAATCAGACCGGGGCGCACCATGTCAAGATGCATCTCGGGATACCGCAGAGTGGCGGCGCTGTTGCAACAATGGCGCAGGGGAAACGTGATCCCGCGTTCCTGCAGACGGGTGAGCACGCGCTGAAATTCCGCGAACTGCCGGCGGGTGAACGCGTCGCCGTCCTGCTCATCGGCCACGGCAAAGTGGGTGAAGATGCCCGTGGCGTTCAGGTGCGGTAAGGCGCACGCGTCAGCAATTGCGTCGATCTCCTCGTCGGTGCCGCGGCAGAAAAAGCCCACGCGCGACATGCCGGTATCGATCTTGAGGTGCACATCGAGCGTCACGCCCGCCTCGGCGGCGGCGCGGTCGAGCGCTTTGGCGTGGTCGGCGGAGACGACCGTCTGGGTGATGCGGTGCTCTGCAAGGAGCGCCGCTTCCTCTGCCGGGGTGTACGACAGGATCAACAGCGGGGTATCTAACCCGGCGGCGCGCAGTTGCATCGCTTCGTCGAGGTTGGAAACCGCCAGCCAGTCCGCGCCTGCTTCGCACAGCGCTTTCGCGGCCATGACGGCACCGTGCCCATAGGCGTCGGCTTTGACGACCGCCATCACCAGCGCACCGCTTGCCAAGTCGCGAATCGTATTCAAATTATGGGTAAGGCAGTCGAGATCAATCTCTGCCCAGGTGCGTTTGAGCCAATGTTTCATAGGTGTTCTTCACGCCTTTCCGAATGTACATCTTTCATTATATGGGAAATCGGCGAAAAATGCAACCCTCAGGCAGAAAATGCAAAAGAAAAAAGCACACTCTCGCAAGAGAGCGTGCTTTTGAATGGTTGGAATTACGCCTTGCCGACCGAGCCGAACAGCTCCATCTTCTCTTTGACGGTCGCCTTGATCGCCTCGAAGCCGGGAGCGAGGAGCTTTCTCGGGTCGAAGCCCTTGCCCTCGAGATCCTTGCCCGCTTCGACGTACTTTCTGGTCGCTTCCGCGAACGCCAACTGGCACTCGGTGTTGACGTTGATCTTCGACACGCCCAGCGAGATGGCCTTCTGGATCATCTCAGCGGGGATGCCGGTGCCGCCGTGAAGCACGAGGGGCATGTCGGCGGTCTTCTCGCTGATCTGCGCGAGGACGTCAAAGTTGAGACCCGCCCAGTTCGCGGGGTACTTGCCGTGGATGTTGCCGATGCCGGCCGCCAGCATGGTGACGCCGAGATCCGCGATCATCTTGCACTCGTCGGGATCCGCGACTTCGCCGTTGCCGACAACGCCGTCTTCCTCGCCGCCGATGGCGCCGACTTCCGCTTCCACGGAAATGCCCAGCGCGCCCGCCGTCTCGACCAGTTCCTTGGTCTTGGCAATATTCTCGTCGATCGGATAGTGCGAGCCGTCGAACATGACCGAGGAGAAGCCCGCCTCGATGCACTTCTTCGCGCCTTCGTAGGAGCCGTGGTCGAGGTGCAGAGCAACGGGAACGGTGATGCCCAGCTCGTTGATCATGCCGTTGACCATACCCACGATGGTGGTGTAGCCGCACATGTATTTGCCGGCACCCTCGGACACGCCGAGAATGACGGGGGACTTCAGCTCTTCCGCGGTGAGCAGGATCGCTTTGGTCCATTCCAGGTTGTTGATGTTAAATTGACCGACCGCATATTTGCCGGCCTTTGCTTTGTTGAGCATGTCTTTTGCCGAAACCAACATAACAAATTACCTCTTTCTTTTTTAACTTTGGGAACGAGTCCCGCATTTGGTTACAATTTTAACATACTTAAAAACGAATGTCAATCGCTTTATGTGTAGAATCCGAGGTTTACAAACAGCGGAAAACTGTGCTATACTGATGAAGAAACCGAAAGGATGTGACACCATGCGTGAAGATATTACCAGTATTCCCGTAACCGATGTGTTTGAAGAGCAGGACGGTTGTCCGATCTGCCGTATGCGCGATCTTTTGGAAACGCGTGTGACGGATTACATTACAGGAGCGGCCATGATGGAGCCTGACGTGCGTCAGGAGACCAATGACCGTGGATTTTGCCTGACGCATTACCGTCAGCTTTTGAAAAAACGTGCTCGTTTGCCGGTGGCGCTGATGATGGAAAGCCGTCTGGCAGAAGTGGAGAAGCAGGTGTTTGCCGGTTTGCCGCTCATCGGTAAAAGCCCTAAAAAGCAGGCGGCCGGTGCACAATCGGTGATGGATTCGTGCTTTGTGTGCGAACGCGTGGACTGGGCGATGACGCGCCTTCTCGCAACCGTGTGCCGTTTGTGGGAAACCGAGCGCGATTTCCGCGATCTGTTCGAGAAACAAGAACACGTTTGCCTGCCGCATTTTCAGTTGCTCGTGCAGGTCGCCGCACGCGAGATGGATAAGAAAAACGTCGGGGAATTCCAAAAAGCGGCGTCGGTGCTGTGCCGCAAGCAACTCGAAGAGCTCCGCGCGGATGTGTCGCATTTTTGCAAGATGTTCGACTATCGCAACAGCAGCGACGAAAACGCCGACTGGGGCAATTCCAAAGATTCGATCGAGCGTTCGATCGGGTGGCTTTGCGCCCGCGAACCGTAAAATATCGCCAAGCTTCGCCGCCCTTCGGGGCGGCTTCTTTTTTTGCTGAATCGGTCAAATGTTGCACATTTCGGCTGTCTTTGTATGGCGGACAGAACGGAGAGTATAGTTCCTCAAAATCGTAAAGAGTTCTCAACGCCTTGTATGCGAAAAATGTGAAAAAACAAGAAATTTTTTCGTCGCGGAAAAGTTTTTCACGGTGGAAAACCGCGATTTCATGGGGGTTTTCTCACATTTTCCACACGGTTTTTCACATTTTTTCACTCGTTTACATTTTACAAATAGTAAATTACAAACCTGTAACCTGTGCGCGAGAGGAGGAAATTTTGGTTTTCTCGGTTTGCAATGTCCGCATTTTGGATAAACTAAGGACACAAATTCGGATATTGACTCAGGGTGCTTGAGACCGTTTGTATACATCGGAGAAAACCATCGCATACTGCTTTAGACAAGTGCGTTATACCATAAAAGGGGAGTGAATCCTATGATCAAAGGAGCACAGCATCATATCATCGAGATCCGCCGCACGGAAGACCCGTATTTTGAACGGGCGCTGTTGTTTGTGAGGACGGCGTATGCCGATCGCTCGACCGCCGTGCTTGAAGAGCAAGGACGGCGCTTTCTGGCGAGCACCGGCACGTACAGCGGTCTGCAACAGAACCGCGCCATGTGTTGGTTCAAACGGTGCGCTTTGGTGCTCGGAGGCGGTGTCGGAGGGGCGTTGATGGTGCTGTTTTTGCTGTAATATTCGGGAAAATCAAAAATATTTTTCGCTTAAAAAAGTATTCAAAACCGCGTTGCTAAGCCAAAAATTCAAAATCGATAAAACAGAAAACGAATATATGTTCGATTTTTTGGCAAAAACCCTTGATTTTTTGAAAAAGGTCGATTATAATGGGGGACAGATACAGCAACTACGGAAAGGATGCAAGGAATTATGGCGAAAGCGAAAGAGGATAAGCGCCTGAACGGGGCGCGCCCGGAAGACAAGCAGAAGGCACTGGAAATGGCGTTGCAACAAATTGAAAAAAGCTACGGTAAGGGTGCGGTTATGCGCCTGGGCGAAAATCTCGGCATGGCGGTGGAGAGCGTTCCCACCGGCTCGATCGGTCTGGATATTGCGCTGGGCATCGGCGGTTTGCCGCGCGGCCGTATCGTTGAGGTCTACGGTCCCGAAGCCTCGGGCAAGACGACCCTGGCGCTTCACGCAGTAGCGGAAGCGCAAAAGGCGGGCGGCGAAGCGGCATTCATCGACGTAGAGCACGCGCTTGACCCCGTGTATGCGAAAGCACTCGGCGTGGACGTCGATGCGCTCATTGTGTCCCAGCCCGACACCGGCGAACAGGCACTCGAAATCGCCGAGGCACTCATTCGCTCCGGTGCGATCGATATCGTTGTTGTGGACTCGGTGGCGGCTCTCGTGCCGCGCGCGGAGATCGAGGGCGAAATGGGCGACAGCCACGTCGGCTTGCAGGCGCGCCTGATGTCGCAGGCGATGCGTAAGCTGGCGGGCGTGGTCTCGCGCTCCAACTGCATTGCGCTGTTCATCAACCAGTTGCGCCAAAAGGTCGGCATTGTCTACGGCAACCCCGAAGTTACCGCCGGCGGTAACGCCTTGAAGTATTATGCGTCGGTGCGCTTGGATGTGCGCCGCACCGAAACACTCAAAGTGGCGGGCAATCCCGTCGGCTCGCACACGCGCGTGCGCGTTGTCAAGAACAAGGTGGCACCGCCCTTCAAAGAGGCCGAGTTCGACATCATGTACGGCGAGGGCATTTCCCGCGAGGGCGAGGTGCTCGATCTTGCGGTGGAGCTCGATGTGATCCAAAAAGCGGGTGCGTGGTTCTCCTACAACGAGGCACGCATCGGTCAGGGTCGCGACAATGCCAAGGAGTATCTGAAGAACAATCCCGACGTCTTGGCGGAAGTGGAAGACAAGATCCGCGAGAAGATGAAGGAACGTCAGGAAGCGGCGCGCCGCAAGTCGGATAAAAAGGCGGCCCCCGTGGAGATCCCGATCGCCGAGGCTCCGAAGATGACGGCGGCTATGGCGAAAGCCAGCATCGATATCGTGGTGGATGACGAAGAATAATCATCGATTCACGGCGTATACTAAACGCAAAGATTCCTTCCGGGGATCTTTGCGTTTTCTTTTTAAAAAGGAGAGGATCGTATGCGCACATTCGAGCGCAATCGTATGCCGCGCTTTCCGAAAGCGACCATCAAGGTGCGGGATATTTTGGATGAGGATACACTGAGCGCCTACCGCACGCAAGCCATCAGCGATGCCACAAAGCGATGCGAGGACACCAACGTCGCCATACCGTCCGAGCGTTGCGTGGAGGAAAGCAAAGATTGGGTGGACGAAAACCACAAATAAAAAACGCTCCGAAAGAGAGATCTCTTTCGGAGCGTTTTGTTCGTCTGTGGATCAGAGCAATTTCATTACCGCTTTCACAGCGAGCGGCAGTCCGTCGTTGATGGGAACAACGTCGTCTTCGTATTCCACGGTGAGGCTGCGGTCGTAGCCGATATCGGAAAGTGCTTTCACGATGCCGCGCCAATAAGCGGACTCATGACCGTTTCCGACAGCACGTGTCGAGAAAGGCGATGCGTGGCTGTCGGTGGACATGACACCGTTTTCGTTGCGTGCATCGGTGCAAAACAGCAGATCTTTGGCGTGCACTTGAAATACGGCCCCTTTCAGCGCACGGATGGCGGTCGCGGGGTCGATGCCCTGACGGATGAGGTGAGCGGGGTCGACGGTCGCGCCGATGGCACTGCCGATCTCATCGCGCAGTCTCCACAGTGTTTGCGGATTGTAGACGCAAAAACCGGGCATCATTTCGATGGCGATGCGGCGAATGCCGTACGATGCGGCAATGGCGGCGGCTTCGCGCCAGTAGGGGATGAGCACCCGTTCCCATTGCCAATCAAGCACCGTTTGGAAATCGTCGGGCCAACGGGTCGAGATGAAGTTCGGCGCTTTGGAGGAAGCGCTGTCGCCGGGGCATCCCGAAAACGACACAATGGTATCTGCGCCGAGTGCTTGTGCCAGGTGGCACGCATTGACAAAATCCTGATGATGTGCGGCGGCAACGGAGCGGTCGGGATGTACGGGGTTGCCGCAACAAGACAACGCGCTGATCCGCAGATCGTGAGCTTCCAGTTGTTCTTTAAGACGGCGCACCGCGTTGCCCGAATGGCAAAGCACTTTGGGGTTCGCGTGGGTGGTGTCTACGTAACCGCCGACACCGAGCTCCACCGTCTTCACTCCGAGCTCTTGCAGGAGAGAAAACGCCGTTTCCGTATCCATATGCTTCAACGCACCGAGTGTGGATCCCACGATCATGAACGACACATCCTTTTTTGAATTACAGTTCGATCACCTTGCCGCCGTTCAAACGGGATTCCTCCGCGGCAAAGCACATCAAGTGGCTTTCGACCGATACGTTGATGTCGGTGCGCAGATCGGTGCAGGTGCCCTCGATCGCGTCAAACAGACCGCTCATCATCAGATGGTCGCCGCCTCCGTGACCGTCAAAGTCATCGGTCAGGTCGTGCACGTCGATGGTGTACATCGGTTTGCCGTGCGGGGTGACGTGGATAAGACCGGTGTCCATGTTAGCGTCGATCTGACCGCGTGTGCCCATCAGCTTGATCTGACGGCAGGGGAACTCGGTCAAGCCGGACATGGTGAACACGCCCGTAACGCCGTCTTCAAATTCCATGTTGATGGTCTGATGGTCCACAACGTCGTTGTCGCAATGGTAGACGCAACGACCGTAGGGACCGGTCTTGATCGCTTCGTACACACGCTCCACCGTCGGCTCGGTCACGAGCACTTCGGTCGGATAGGTTTGTCCGTTGGCGATGCCGGTGGCGGTGTTGGTGATGTAGATCTTTTCCGCATCATAGGGGCAATCGTCCTTGCACGCGCAACCGTCCATGCAACGCAGGGCGGCACCCTCGGGAGCGCGATCGGCGCGGAATTCATACAACCCGCCGAACGATGAGAGACGCAGGCAACGCTTGCCGATGAGGAACAACAAAATATCCATATCATGGCAGCATTTTTGCAGGATCATCGGCGTGCCGGTGCGCCAGTTACCGCGCACAAAGCTGTGCGCCTGGTGCCAGTAGCCGACTTGCTCGATGGCTTGGAAGTTGACAAGCTCGCCGATCGCACCGCTCTGCAGAACGCGGCGCAGCTCGCTGTAAAACACGGTGTAGCGCAGGACGTGGCACACGGCGACCGTCAAACCGGTCTCGTTTACCTTTTCGCGCAGAGCAATGACTTCCTCTTTGCTCGGGGAGATCGGTTTCTCGAGCAACAGATGATAGCCGAGATCCAGTGCTTTGAGCGCAATGGCGACGTGCGTGTCGTCAGGGGTGGCGATGATGCACACATCCGCCAACTTCGGTTGCGCCAGCAGGCTGTCGGCGTCGACGTAGCATTGTTCGTCCGTCAGATCCCACAAACGCTTGGCAAGTTCGCGGTGATCCTCGCGGGGCTCCGCGATCGCAACGATCTTCATGCGTTCGGGGAATTTCTTTTGATACATGGCATAGGTCTCGCCGCCGCGCGAGCCGACGCCGATAATGGCAACGGTAAATTGTTTCATGTCATGCACTTCCTTCATCTTTCTTGTTTTTGATAGGTCAATATCGCAAAGCCGAGCTCGGTCGTGAGCGACGCGAGCGCGAGAAGCCGTTGCTGATCGTCCTGTCCGGTTTTGTAGTAGTAGGGGGTCATCTCGAACAGATGACGAATGTCGTCGGGCTCACGCAGGGTAACGGTGTCGTGAAGCTCCCGACGGGAGAGAAGGGTAAATCCGTCGATCGGGACACGCTCGGGTTTGTTGAGGCGTACCTCGGGATAGATCGCTGCCTTGAGACCGTAGAGGTGCCGCTCGGTGGGGATCACGCGGATGAGATGCCCGCCCGGTTTGATCACGCGCGCCAGTTCCGCATCCGCCGTGGGGGCAAACACGCTGACCGTCACGTCGACGGATGCATCGGAAAACGGTAGGGAAAAGACGCTGGCAACGGCGGTCTCCAGTTGCTTGGAACGCGCGTTGGCCATGCGCAGAGCGTCTTTGGAAATGTCGATGCCGCAAACGGCAAGCGACGGACAGCGGCGTTTGAGCTCAGCGGTGTAGTATCCTTCACCGCACCCGGCGTCCAGCAGTACACCGCCGCGGTTCACGTTCTCCACCGCCTCACACAGCGCGTCGCGCAGCGGAGTATAGTAGCCGCGGTCGAGAAAATCGCGCCGCGCGACCAGCATACGCTTGTCATCTCCGTGACGCTTTAAAGACGATTGCTGCGAGCAAAGCAGATTGACGTATCCGTGGCGGGCGCGGTCAAAGCTGTGCCCGTTTTCGCACCGCAAGGAGGACTCGCTGTCGCGCAAAGGGCCGCGACATACCGGACAACAAAAATGCGACATCGAACCCCACCCTTTGACAACGTGTATTTGTTTCAGTATAGCATATCTTTTGCGAAAAATAAAGTAGCGAATGTGTGCAGAAACGTCTGCTCTTTTGCACAAATGTACCAAAATAAAGAGGGAGCGGAATTTCCGCTCCCTCCAAATGCCCTTCTGACCGCCGGAGAAGATCTCCGTTTCCGAGGGCGGGTATTCACGAATCGGCGGTGGTGCGCGTCACGAGCTCGTCGCCGAGCAAGCGGGACACATCCACAGCGGTGCCGCTTTGATACAACTCGAGATGCAGATGCGGTCCGAGCGTGGTCTCGCAGGGGATCGAAGCGAGCTTGCCGATCTCTTGTCCCGCTTCCACGATCGATCCCATAGACAATCGACATTCCACGCCACGATAGATCGACACGATACCGTCACCGTGGTCGACGGTAATGCATTTACCCCACAACGGATCTTCCTCGATACGGCTGATGTTCCCTTGCGCGAGTGCGTGCACCGCTTGCCCCTCTTCACCGTCAAAGTCCACCGCCGTATGCGTTTCGTAGCTTTGAAGTGTTTCGTTGTACGTCGGTTGCTCCGAAAACGGTGTCAGCACCACGTTGCCCATCGGCAGCACAAACAGCGACGGCGGCGTGGTAGATGTCGTTGCAGTGGCTGTTGCAGAGGAGGTCGTTGTCACCGTGGTAGGCTTCGCTTGTGTGACTGCCGCCGGTGCCGCCGAGGTGGTGGCGCGCATTGTGGGAACGGTGGTGGGGGCGGTGTCCTTGAGCGGCGCGTTCGTTTCCTTTGAAAACGCGGACACCGCCACACCGCCTACCGCCAGCAAGCAAAGTGCCAGTACGGCGTAAAACAGACGCGACGATTTTCGGGCGGACGTTGCATCCGGTTCGTCTTCGTGCAGAAAAGGCATCTTCGGCATATGGATTCTCCTTTGTATCGTATGGTGTGTTCACGTTCAGTATGCCGCACACACGGCGTTCTATGCAAAAAAAATTTTTTCAAAAAAACAAACATTTGTTTGCTTTTTTGAAAAGTGTGTGGTATAATAGCCTTGAAATAAGGGAAATTTCGAGTTTTTTCGGCATTTTTTTGCGAACAAACGATTTTTTATAGAAAAACAAATCGAAAAGGGAGGACGAGCTTTTGAAATCGCTCAATCCGAAACAGCAAAAGGTATTGGAATTTTTGCGCGAACGCGCGCAGGACGGTTTGCCCCCGACGGTGCGTGAGATCTGTGCCGCCGCCGACATCAAATCCACCTCCACCGTGCATGCCTATCTGAAGCTCTTGGAGGACGAGGGTTATATCTCGCGTCAAACGGGTCTCAACCGCGCCATCAAGCTCCCCGGCGAGAGCGTGGCGCGCGTGCCTCTCGTCGGTAAGGTCACGGCCGGTCTTCCGATTTTGGCGGTGGAAAACGTGGAGGATTATGTGCCCTATTCGGGCGGCGGTTATCCCGCCAATGAGCTGTTTGCCTTGCGCGTGCAAGGCATGAGTATGATGAACGCCGGCATTCTGGATCGCGACGTGGTCATCGTGCATCGCACTCCGGTGGCGCAAAACGGCGACATCGTCGTCGCACTTCTCGGAGACGAAGCGACCGTCAAGCGCATCTACATGGAAAGCGGCTACATTCGCTTGCAACCCGAAAATCCCGCTTTTGAACCGATCATCGTCGATGAGGTGGTCGTGCTCGGTCGCGTGGTGTCGCTGGTTCGCTATTTCTGATTTGGCAAAGCGCCTCTTGTCCGCTGTGACAAGGGGCGCTTTTTCGACAGGATGCGGCATTGACAAACCTCAAAAACCTCGCTATAATGGGAATACCGCCGTTCGGACGGCGGTATACTGTATGCAATAGGGGGGCGTAAAGGTTTCGACGGGGATTGTGACACACGGTAAGCGGGTAGCGGTGCAGGACCGCTATAAAACCTGACACTTTTTAAAATTAAACGACAACAATAAAGTTGCTCTCGCGGCCTAATTAGTGCTGCGCGTTCCGCCCGAGACTACCGCGACTTGGGATCGGAGCGTCGATTAGCGGTGAACGTGAACGGGTGCTTGTCGCTGCGCTCGTCATGACTTGGCGACTACCGTAAGCAACAGCCTGTCTGTCGGCGTTTGCTGAGGGGAATCTCAAAAGACAAACTCCACCCGGAGAAAGCTGTGTGAAGTGATTTTCGGACACGGGTTCGACTCCCGTCGCCTCCACCATGAAAAAGGCACTTGCGAAAAGCAAGTGCCTTTTTCAGTTAAATCCGTCCTTCAGACGGGTGAAATCATCTTCGATGATGAAATCCCCTTCGGGGATGAAATCCGACCTCGTCGGGTGGAAAGGACGGATTTTATTTCATCTGTGGCATAGCCACAGATTTCATCCAAGCTTTACTTGGATTTCATCGCGCTCTGCGCGATTTCATTGAAATATTAGTTGATTTATGATACAATCGGTTTATTAAATTTTAATTTATTTAAACAAACTCTAAAACTACAATCAAGGAGTTGTAAATATGTTTAACGAGTATGTGTGGAAAATATATTTAAATGCTGATGGAAAAAACATTGTTGATCTGTTCGAGAAAAATCTATCAGGTGATTTAACTCCAAGTTATGCTAAAAGTATTTCTGCTTTACATAAATCGTATTGTGCAAGTAGTGTGATAGTTGACAATTTATTGAATGAATTAGAAACAACTTATGAAATTGTAAAAGCGGGTGTTTATGCTTTTGAAGATGGTGAATATACGATTGATAGCGCAATGTCTATTCTCTATGATGAATTAAAATCAGAGGACGGTACAACGGCGCAATCTATATTTGAAAATTTTTCAGATCTTATAGCATATTACACCACTTTATTTGCAAGAGAACTGCCTGAATTATTTGTACCTTATTACTTCAAATATAACTTTAATATTCTTGAAAAAATTGCAAATGAATTTGAAATTGTTCTTCCTGAAATTCCTTTAAAAAAAGATTATGAGGGTCGTGTCGTTTATTAAGGAGAGC
>JAFQFZ010000011.1 GCA_017398425.1 Clostridia bacterium
AAGGGCAATGAAGAATGAAAAGTGAAGAGTGAAGAATGAAGGAGTCGGCTTCGCCGACGGAATGAAAAACCCGAGGTGCGTTGCACCTCGGGTTTTGTTGTGATATGTGAGGATTGCGTAGGGAACGGATTCATCCGTTCCGTTTACGAACCAACGAAAGCGTGCGTGAAAACCTCCCTTGTCAAAGGGAGGTGGCAAAACCGCAGGTTTTGACGGAGGGATTCCGTCGCGCTGTGCGCGACGTGTCCACCTGCGCGGACACGAATCCTCCCACCGCCTCGCGGCGGTCCCCCCTCCTTTGACAAGGAGGGTTATGCGGGCGGCAACCACCTGCCCATAACAAAAAGGACGAGCGTTTCGCTCGTCCTTTTATCATTCCGTCCGCGAAGCGGACTCCTTCACGTTTATCGTTCACTGCCCATAAAGAAGAGGGCGATGGTTCCGGGACCGGAATGTGAGCCGATGACCGAACCGACAAGGTTGAAGAGTTTGACCTTCGCGCCCGTCATCTCTTCGACGTAGGCGGCGGTCTTTCGGGCATCTTCTTCGCAGTCGCCGTGGCTGATGAACACGGTGGCGGTCTGCGGTGCTTCGATGAGGGTGTCCTTCATGTTTTTGGCGAGCGCTTGCAACGACGCGTTGCGACCGCGCACCTTGGACACGTTGATGAGATGCCCCTCGTTGTCAACGTGGAGCACCGGTTTGATGCCGAGAAGCGAGCCGACGATCGCCGAGCTCTTCGGCACACGACCGCCGCGATGCAGGAACATCAGGTCGTCCACCGTGAACCAATGGCAGATCTTGAGCTTGTTCGCTTCCGCCCAGGCGGCGTTTTCCTCGAGCGACATACCGTTGTCGCGGTTGTCGGCGAGGTGATGCAGGAGAAGTCCCTGACCCATCGAGGCGCACAGCGAGTCGATGATCACGACGTTGCGCTCGGGATAGCGCTCGAGCATCTCGTCGCGGGCTTGCATGGCGGATTGATAGGTGCCCGACAGACCGCTCGAGAACGAGAGGTGCAAGACATCCTCGCCGGCTTGCAGGATCGGCTCAAACAGCTCCACAAAGCGGAAGGCGTTGGCCTGATTGGTGGTGCAGGTCTCTTTTTGGCGAAGAAGGTTGTAGACCTCCTTGGCAGGCAGACCGCGCCCGGGCTCTTCGATGTATTCGTTGCCGCCGATCACGTACCCGAGGCCGATGTAGGCGATGCCGCGCTCCTCATAGTAGGAAAACGGCAGATCACAAGTGCTTTCTGTGGTGATGCGATAAGCCATGGGGTGTACCTCCGATGTCGAAATTTGAAAAATTAAAAACAGTTTATCTGGTTTTTAATACCATATTAGCGGAAAGTTGTTGATTTGTCAATAGGTTGTGCGAAAAGAATCCGATTTTTTCGTCAACCGAACAGGGTGCGACACAGCGCGGCGGCGCGAACGCCGTCGAATCCGCCGGGAACACGCGCAAAATGGGGCAGGCGGTCGAAACGCTCGGCGCAGTGCGCGAGGTCGTCCTCGGACATTTTCAGAGAAAAACCGTTCAAGATCCCGAGCGTCTCGCGCAGACGTGCTTCGCCGCCGACAAGCGCGAAAAACGCTTCGGCGCGGGTGGGGGTCGCTTCGATCGCGCAATCGAGCAACGCCGGCAAAAACGCGGCAGTCGCGCGACCGTGGGGGATGTCGAAACGCTCGGTCAGCACGTAGCCCATCGGATGGGGGAAGGCGGTGCCGCAAGCGCCCAGCACCAAGCCCGCCAGAAGAGAACCGTCAAGCAGGCGGTCGCGCCCGTCGCGGTCGGGCAGGTCTTGCGCGCACAGGCGGTGAAGCTCCGCGGCGATGAGAGGGAGCGCTCGCTCGGCGTAGAGGGTGGAGAGCGGGTCGCACGACGGATTCAAATACCCCTCGGCAGCGTGGCACAGCGCGTCGAGCGCGGTGGAGACCGTCACCTCACGCGGGCAGGCATCGGTATAGCGCGGATCGCAAAACGCCACGCGCGCAAAGCACGACGGATGTTTGACACTGCGCTTCACGCCTTGGTCATCGGTGATGACGGCGACGTTCGTCACCTCACTGCCCGTACCGGCGGTGGTGCCGCACACCATCAACGGTAACGGAGGGCGCTTGAGTTCGCCGCGGAACAGCTTTTCGGGATCGAGAAGGAAGTTTTCCGTCATCCAGGCGGTCGCTTTGGCGGCGTCCATCACCGAACCGCCGCCGATGGCAAGAATGCTGTGCACTTTTCCGGCATCGGCGGCATCCGACGCGTTGCGGCACTGAGCGATGGTGGGGTTCGCAGAGATGTGGGGGAAGACGATTGCTTCCACGCCCGCCGCCTGCATCGAGGCGAGTGCCGCTTGGAGCGCACCGTTCTTTTGCGCCGAGTGACCGCCCGTCAGGATGAGACAGCGTTTGCCGAACTCGGCGGCGTAGCGTCCGCATTCGGACAGCGCGCCTTCCTTACGGATCACTTCCACGGGCATATGGGCATGGATGGGGGTCATAAAACGGCACTCCTTTTGGTCGAGGATTTGAGAAAATCGGCATAAAACCTTGCACTTTTCGGGGAAACCATGTATGATAGGATTGATATGGTATTTTAATTATATAAATATATACCAGTATAGCAAGATTTTCACCAAACCGCAAGGGGCGGTGTGAAATTTCATCGACGGGAGGGATGCGCGTGCGGTGGTTTCGATGGGGCGATGCGATCCCTGCGGCGATCGTTGCGGCGGCGGCGCTCGGACTGCTGATCGCGAGCGGAACGAAGCCGCAAGGTGCGTTTGTGCGCATCGACAGCCCGTCGGGAACGCAGATACTGTCGCTGTCGGAGTACACAATGTTGACGGCGCGCGGTCACGGACATACGTTGACGATCGCGATCGAGGACGACGCGGTGCGGGTCACCGAGGCGGATTGCCCCGATCGCGTGTGCGTGCACACGGGCGCGATCTCCCGCGAGACGCAGACGATCGCTTGTGTCCCTGCGGGCGTGGTCATCACCGTGGTGGGTGCGGAAGGCCCGTCGGTCGACGCGGTGACGCGGTGAGGAGGGGCGCTGTGAAACAGGAAAAAACGCGCTCCGAGCGCGTGGCACTTCTCGGGTTGTTTGCGGCGCTGGCTGTGGTGCTGTCGGCGCTGGAATCGGCGTTGCCGCCTTTGCCCGTACCGGGGGCGCGGTTCGGTCTTGCGAACCTTGCCGTGACGGCGGCGCTGTGGTGGCTGGGTGCGCCGGCAGGCGCTTCGGTCGCGGCGGCGAAGGTTTTGTTTGTGTTATTGATGCGCGGTGCGACGGCGGCGCTGTTGGCACTTGGCGGTACGGCGGCGGCGTTTCTCGTGATGATCGCGCTGTTGCCCCTTTGCCGCAAAGAAAAGCTGACCTTTGTCGGGGTGAGTATCTCTGCGGCGGCGGCGCACACCGCAGGTCAGCTCGGCGTCGCGTCGATGTGGATCGGAGCGGCGGCGACGGCGGTCGCGCCGTGGATGCTGTGGATATCGATTTTGTCGGGAGCGGTGACGGGGCTGGTGCTCAACGTGGCTGTCCCGCGTTTAACAATGCTTGGTACACGTTCGAAAGGGTGTGACGTATAATGGGTTTGTTTTCCCGAGTGCGCGGTGTGAAAGCGCCGCACCGCAAGAATACGGCCGATCGCGAAACGGTCAAGATGTCCGTTCCCGAGACGGTCATCCTGTCGATGGCGCAACACATCGGCCCGCCTTGCAAACCGACGGTCAAGGTCGGCGATACGGTGGAGGTCGGTCAGGTGGTCGGCGACAGCGATGCGTTTTTGTCCGCCCCGGTGCATGCGTCGGTGTCGGGCGAGGTGACGGCGATCACGACGATCGTGATGCCGTCGGGACAACCCGCCGAGGCGGTCGTCATCCGCTCGGACGGTGAACAGCGCGTGCACGAAAGCGTCGTGCCGCCGACGGTGGAAAGCTATGACGATTTCGTCAAGGCGGTGCGCGATTCGGGCCTTGTGGGACTCGGCGGTGCGGGTTTCCCGACTCACGTGAAGCTGCAACCGAAAAACCTCGAAGAGGTGGACACCGTCATCGTCAACGCCGCGGAATGCGAGCCGTACATCACGGCGGACTACCGCGAGTGCATGGAAAATTCGTGGAACATCGTGTCGGGTATGCAGACGGTGATGGAATACCTCGATACCCAGCGCGTCATCATCGCCATTGAGGCGAACAAGCCTGACGCGATCGCGACGCTGACCGATATCGCCAAGACGGTCAGCAAGCCGGGGCGCGAGGTGCTGGTGCATACGCTCCCCGCGCGCTATCCGCAAGGAGCGGAAAAGGTGCTCATCGCCGAGGTGACGGGACGCAAGGTGCCGCCCGGAAAGCTGCCTGCCGACGTCGGCTGTGTGGTGATGAACGTCACCTCCGTGTCGGTGCTGGCGTGGTACTTAAAGAGCGGCATGCCGCTCGTGGAAAAACGGTTGACCATCGACGGCTCGGCGGTCAAAGAGCCGAAGAACGTGCTGGTGCCGCTCGGTACCCCCATCAAAGACGTGATGGCGTTTTGCGGCGGCTACAAGGAAGAACCGCGCAAGATCCTCATGGGCGGTCCGATGATGGGCATCGCGCTTCGCGACGATGAGTTGCCCATCTTGAAACAAAACAACGCCATCCTCGCGTTTGCCGAGGAGGAATTGCTGCCTGCGCCCTCGGCGTGCATTCGTTGCGGTCGCTGTGCGTCGGTGTGTCCGATGTCGCTGACACCGCCGGTGCTGGCGACGGCGTACGCCAAAGAGGACGCGAAAGAGCTCGAAAAGCGCGGCATTATGGTGTGCATGGAATGCGGAAGCTGTGCGTATGTGTGTCCTGCCAACCGTCCCATTGTACAAACGATGCGTCTGGCCAAGGATCTGGTACGCAAGGCGCAAAAGAAATCTTGACGAAAGGAGAGATCGATGGTGGAAAAGAACTTGACCGTGCGTTCTTCGCCGCATTTGCACAGCGGCGAATCGACGAAAATGATCATGCTCGACGTGCTGATCGCCCTCATCCCCGCTTGTATCGCGGCGGTGTGGCTGTTCGGCTGGCGTGCCGCGGCGCTCATTGTGGTGTGCGTGGCGTCCTGCATGGCGAGTGAATATCTCAGCCGCCGTGTGCTTCGCCGTCCTCAGACGGTGGGCGATCTCTCGGCGGTGGTGACGGGCGTGTTGCTCGCGCTCAACCTGCCGTCCACGTTGCCGCTGTGGCAAGCCGCTTTGGGCGGTGTGGTGGCGATCGTCGTCGTCAAGCAGATGTTCGGCGGTCTCGGCTGTAATTTTGTCAACCCCGCTCTCGTCGGTCGTATCGTGCTGATGATGAGCTTCGCGACCGAGATGAACACCTTCCCCTCTCCGTGGGTGGACGGTGTGACCTCACCGACGCCTCTTGCGCCCGATGCGGCGGGGGCGTACGATCTGCGCGTGTTGCTGTTCGGCTTCCATGGAGGAACCATCGGCGAGACCTGCGCGGTGGTGTTGCTCCTCGGCTTTGCCTATTTGCTGTGGCGGCGTATCATCACTCCGACCATTCCGCTGGTGTTTGTCGGCACGGTGTTCGTGCTGTCGTGGATCGTGGACGGCGGCGTGTACGAAGCGACCTATCAGATCCTGTCGGGCGGTCTGCTCCTGGGCGCGATCTTTATGGCGACCGACTACGTGACGAGTCCCGTCACCCCTCTGGGCAAGGTCATCTTTGCGTTCGGTTGCGGCGCGCTTACGGTGCTCATCCGTCACGGCGGTGCTTTGAACGAGGGTGTGTCCTTTGCTATCGTGGTGATGAACATTTTGGTGCCGCTCATCGAAAAAGCGACCTACCGTCTGCCTTTCGGACAGAAACGAGGTGGCAAGCATGCGTAACGTGAAATCCATTGCGGTGGCGGCCTTGACGCTGACGCTCATCTGTGCCGTCGTGGTGGCGGCGCTTGCCGGAACGAACCTCTTGACCAAAGGTCCCATCGCGGAAAACGAGCGCCTCGCGACCGAAAACGCCTGCAAGGCCGTCATGCCGACGGCGGCGACGTTTGAAACGGTCGACGGCACGTTTGCCGACGGCGTGGTCGCCGTGTATGAGGGCAAGGATGCCGACGGCGCGTCGACAGGCTATGTCGTCAAGACCTCGACCAGAGGCAAGAGCAAAGACCTTGTGCTGATGACCGCGGTGGCGGCGGACGGCACGGTTTACGGCATCGAGGTGGTCTCCGAAAGCGAGACCGCCGGGTATATGAACAAAGTGAAAAAAGGCGGTTTGTTTGACCGTCTTGTCGGCGTGTCGGAGGAATGCGGCGCAGTCGACGGCGTGGCGGGTGCCACGAAGACGTCGAACGGCGTCAAGGACGGCGTGGCTTTGGCGGTCGATGCGGTGAAGGAGGTGGTCGCGAATGGGTAAGTATAAAGAGTCCTTCACCAAAGGCATCGTCAAGGAAAATCCCGTGCTTCGTCTGGTGCTCGGCACCTGCCCGACACTCGCCGTTTCGACGACCGTCATCGGCGGTCTCGGCATGGGTGTCGCGGCGACCTTCGTGCTGGTGTGTTCGAACATCGTCATCTCGCTGCTCCGAAAGCTGATTCCCTCGATGGTGCGCCTGCCGGCGTACATCGTCGTGATCGCGGGCTTCACCACCATCGTGCAGATGCTTCTCAAGGCGTTTGTGCCGTCGATCGATCAGATCCTCGGCATCTATCTGCCGCTCATTGTCGTCAACTGCATCATCCTCGGTCGTGCGGAGGCGTACGCCGGTAAGCACAGCGTCGGTCTGTCGGCGCTCGACGGTCTCGGAATGGGTGTCGGCTTCACGGCGGCACTCGTGCTGATGAGCGCGATCCGCGAGTTTTTCGGAAGCGGCACGCTCGCCGGTTGGCCCGAAAACGGGATGTTCCCCGCCATTGCGGTGTTTGCCGCACCCGCGGGCGGCTTCTTCGTGTTCGGTCTGCTCATCTGGGCGACGAACAAGCTCTCGGCGAAATTCGACAAAGAGTTCACTCCCAAAACCTCGTTTGACTGTTCCGCGTGTCCGCATGCGGCTTCGTGCGAGAAGATGACGATGGGAGGTGGCTGTGATGAATAACCTCTTCCTGATCGTGCTCGGCGCGATGCTTGTCAACAACTTCGTGCTGTCGCAGTTTCTGGGCATTTGTCCGTTTCTCGGCGTGTCCAAAAAGCTCGGTTCGGCGGTGGGTATGTCGCTTGCCGTGACGTTTGTCATGCTGATGGCGACGGCGGTGACCTGGCCGATCCAGACGTTTGTGCTCGACCCGAACGATCTCGGCTATTTGCAGACGATCGTGTTCATTTTGGTCATTGCCTCGCTCGTACAGCTGGTGGAGATCGTGCTCAAACGATTCGTGCCGCCGCTTCACAAGTCGCTCGGGATCTATCTGCCGCTCATCACCACCAACTGCGCGGTGCTGGGCGTCACGATTTTGAACATCGACGAGGGCTATGATTTTGTGTCGTCGATGGCGAACTCGCTCGGCGCGGGTCTTGGCTTCCTCATCGCGATGGTGATGTTTGCCGGTGTGCGCGAGCGACTCGAGACCGCAGACATCCCCGAAGGACTGAGGGGCATCCCGTCGACGCTCATTGCGGCGGCGCTCGTGTCGCTGTCGTTCTTCGGATTCCAAGGCTTATTCGGACTGTAAGGAGGGAACCTGCATGGAAGCAATATGGCTGGCGGTCGGTGTGGCCGCGGCGGTGGCGGCACTCGCCGGTGTGATCTTGGCGGTGGCGTCGGTGGCGCTGGCGGTTCCCAAGGATGAAAAGGTGGAGGCGCTTCGTGAGGCACTCCCCGGTGCCAACTGCGGCGCGTGCGGCTTTTCGGGTTGCGACGGCTACGCCGAAGCGATGGCGCACGACGGCGCGGCGGTGGGACTGTGCTCCCCCGGCGGCGAGGCGTGCGTGGCGGCGACCTCGGAAATTTTGGGCGTGACGGGCAACGTTGTCAAGAAAACGGCGTTCGTGCGTTGCGGCGGTTGCGACGCGTTGGCACCCAAGGCGTTTGAGTATATCGGCGTTCCCTCGTGCGCGGCGGCTGTGAAGTTTTACGGCGGCGACAAAGCGTGTTCCTACGGTTGCCTCGGTTACGGCGACTGCGTCAAGGTGTGTACGTTTGAGGCGCTCTCGATCGAAAACGGCATTGCCAAGGTGGATGCATCGCGCTGCGTCGGTTGCGGTATGTGCGCGACGGCGTGTCCGAAATCGCTCCTCGCGGTGGCGGACGCGAAAACGGCGGCGGTGGTCGCGTGCAACAACCGCGACAAAGGCGCCGTGGCGCGGAAAGCCTGCAAGACGGCGTGCATCGGTTGCATGAAATGCCAAAAGGTGTGCGAACACGATGCGATCAAGGTGGAGAATTTCCTCGCCTCGGTCGATCCCGACAAATGCACCGGATGCGGCAAGTGCGTCGAAGCCTGCCCGCAAGGGTGTGTGAGAATCGTTGGATAACGAATATAGACTAAAGAAGCGTAGGGCGCGGATTTATCCGCGCCCTACGCTTCTTTGTTATGCGGTCGTACAATTTTGACAGGGGGAGATGAGATTTGCACAAATCTGAGGCGACCTTGACGGAATCCCTCCGTCAAAACCTGCGGTTTTGCCACCTCCCTGAAGGTGAATTGCCGCAAAGCGGCAAGAGAGGCCGGCCTGGGCCGTTGACAAGGGAGGTTTTGCTGTCGCCTGATGCTGACGGTTTCCTTGCGGAGAATTCATAGGATCATTTTTTTATCAAAATCGACGGGAGACACAGCAGCACGGACACGCCGCACAAACAGAGCAGAATAAACAACCCGACGTTCACGGCGAGAGGCTGAAACGGCTGTTCGCAAACGAGAAACGCATACAGCAGGAAGAGGACAGCACAACTCAATACCGTCGACAACAGCCGATGTCCCATGAGCTTCAGCGCCTCACGGCGATCGGCGGCAAGAAAGATATGAACTATGCCGAAGATAATGGATGAGGCAAGTCCGATGTAGATGCAGGCAAAAGCGCCGAACGGGAACAACGCCGCCCCCAACAGAACCGATACATAATTCAGCAAACACAACGCGATATACGCACGTTTCGACTTCATTGCGGATCATCCTTTCTTTTTCACGATATCCTTACCGTTTTTATTGCGGGAGGGAGAGGTTCAGGGTGACGCTTTGCCGGTCACGGTTTGCACAAAGTCGACGGCATCCTTCTTTTGCTCCGTCAGCGGCGGCCTTCGATCAGACCGTTCAAGAGTTCGGCAAAGCCTTCGGCGTCTCGCAAGGTAGAGAACGAGCCATGGATCAACGCTTCGCCGTTTGTGATCGGCTCGTAGATCACGGAGGCATACAGAACATTGTCTCCGTAGCAGATGTAGAGCGGTTGGTTTTGATTTTTCAGCGTTGCTTCGTGAAGCAAGGCAGTGCCGTCTTCGTTCAACGTGATGCGGACAGCCGGCGTGATGGTGTAGTTTGAGCTTCCGTTATATTCGGCTTCGGCACTCACGAGATGTTCGGTCGTGACCCAGACGGTGCCTTCCTCGTCGCGGATGTGGAAGTAGCTTTTCGGATCGTCCTCGTCAAATCCGACTTCCACGTTGCCGTCGTCGGTGACGGTAAATGTCGGGTCGGTTTCGACGGTGGAAATCTCGTTGCTGCAGGCGGGGAGAAGAAGCAGCATGAGCGCGATCGCAAGTGCGATCCATTGGCGAGACAGTTTCATAGCGGTAAACACTCCTTATTCACGTTCTATCTGACTGTTCAACAGATCGGCAAAACCTTCGGCGTCTCGCAAGGTTGAGAACGAGCCGCGGATGATCACTTCGCCGTCGTAGATCGGTTCGTTGACAACGGGGGCGTACATGAGGTTATCCCCGTAGTAGATATACAGCAGTTTGCCTGAATTGTGCAGTGACGCATCGCGGAGCGAGAAGGCTCCGTCGGTGTTTAATGTGACGTGGACAGCCGGCGTAAATTCGTCGTTTCCGCTTTCGTCCAAGATGGCTTCGGCCGCCTCCAGATGCTTGCTCGTGACCCACACGGTGCCTTCCTCGTCGCGGATGTGGAAGTAGCTTTTCGGATCGTCCTCGTCAAATCCGACTTCCGCGTTGCCGCCGTCAAGTCCCGTTTCTTCGCTGTAATGCGTACAGCCTTGATAGAGGTCGTAGGTGAAGATCGAATCCATCATGAGAGGCAGTTTCGCTTGCTTGTCGATCTTCTTGACGAGTGCTTTCAGCTCCTCTTCGGTCAGCGCGATACGGCGGTCATGCGTGAACCAGCCGTCGCGGATCTGCACGTCGGCAAGGTAGACGATGCCGCGGTCTCCCACCAGACTTTCCAAGGGAACGAGATCGCTGTTGTAGATGCTGTGAGAGGGAGCGCCGACCTCCTTAATGTATCGCGCGAGGGCCTCGCTGACGATGCGGCGGCTTTCCTCGTCGGTCAATGCCACGCGGGTGCCTTCGGATAAGGCGTAGTTTTTGCTGATGTTGAAGAATACGTTTTCGCTCAATTGCGAATCGTAGTAATCGGCCGTTTCGGGACGGTAACCGTAGCCGGTTTCGCGGATGTAGCCGTCGTGGTTCAAACGGTAGACAATGCGCGACAGCGACACGCTGTCGATCTCCTCGGCGGTGGGGCAGGTGTTCGTGATGAGCTGAGCGCCCAGATTCACGCCGCCGATCATAAGGACGTTGATCGCTACGACCAGCGGCAACCACAGCGTCGCTTTCCACAGCGACTTTGCCGAGCGTGTCGTTAACACCTCATACAGATAATACACGGCGAGTGCGAGGATGTACAGCAGGGGGACGGGCACTACGGAGGAATTGTTGTTCTCGAGCAATATCGAGATCGACGGCATACACAGAAGCGTGGCAAGCAACGTGCGGAGCACCACGTGAAGCGCCGGGGACAGAGCGGCGCGCTCGGCGATCTCGCTCGGACGCTTGGACGATGCCCACAGCGCCAACGCGCCGAGGAGGAGGATTTTCAGACAGGTGACGATCCAGCTGACAGGATCGGTGACGTTACCGCCGAGCAGGTTTTGCGAGAGACCGTCCAACAGCGCGCGACCGCTGTCGGGCGGCAGAACGACGCATTGATCGAGCAGAAGATGGCTTACGGTGCCGATGATGAGGCGCGGTGCGGCGAGAAGCACGAACGCCGTGCACAGGGTACTGAGCGTCTTGCCGCACAGCGAGGCACTGAGCACCACGATCACCATCACATACAGCGACGCCACAAACGCCGCCCCGCTTTTCAGAAGAAGCGCGTTGCCGAGCACGTTCCAGGGAGTATGGGGTGGGATCACGGACAGCAGGATCAGCAACAGCGACGGCACGAAGGCAACCACAGCGCACCACGTGGCCGACGCGGCAAAGCGCGAGGCCGTCAGTGCGGTTTTGGTCATCGGCAGGGCGTGGTAAAAATCGCTGTCCGCGCGCCGATTTTGGAAATGCAGAGGAAGCAATATCAAAATCGGGGCGGCGACAAAGGGAATGAGCTCGATCGGCCAAGAGATCCAAGCCAGTGCGTAGAATCCGGGGTACATCCCGAGCAGGGTCATGATCGGCGTGTAACACACCAGCACGCTTGTCAGCGCCGTCAAAAAGATGCCGGCGAGCCGCAACTGTCGCAGGCTGTCTTTGTAGATCCCAAAGGAGAAAAAGGGACGTTTCATGCGTCATCACCTCCCAAAAGCGCGGTATAGTCGTAGTCAAGGGAGCGAAGCTCATAGAGAAAGATCTCTTCGAGTGTCAGCGGGAGCATCTCAAACAACAGCGGCTCCATGGCGCTCACCGTCGTTTCGATCACGTCGCGGTCGCCTTCGAGAATGAGCGTCGCGACGGAGGCGTGCTGTTCATACTGCACGACCGACAGTCCCGAAAACCGCTCTTTGGTGAACGGGTGGTCGAACGCCACTTGGATCTTGTAGGCGGCGCGCTTCAGGTCAAATACGTCGCGGTCGAGGATCAGATGGCTGTCGTGCAAGAGCGCCAGCTGGTCGCAAAGGCTTTCCAGTTCGCGCAGGGAATGGGACACGAGGATCGCTGAGGAATCGCGCGCGGCGACGTCCGAAGCGATCACGCTCTTGACCGTGTGGCGCATGACGGGATCGAGTCCGTCGGCGGTCTCGTCCATCAACAGCAACTGCGGTTTGGCGGAGAGCGCCAGACACACGGCGGCAAGGCGACGCTTGCCGCGCGACATCGAGCGGATCGGCGTGTCGTCGTCCAGACGGAATTGCGCCTGCAACTCGGCGCGGCGCGCGTCGTCAAACGTCGGATAGAGTGAGCGGTAGAACGCGGTCATGCGCCGCATGGTCGCGCCCTGCGGCGCATACGGTTCATCGGAAACAAACAGGATACGTTGTTTGAGCGCGGGGTTTTCAAAGATGCGTTCGCCGTCGAGGGTGACATGGCCCTCATCTGCGCGCATCACGCCCGCGATCACGCGCAGAAGCGTCGATTTGCCCGAGCCGTTGGAGCCGACCAGTCCGCAGATCGTGCCGCGCGGCACGGTGAGGGACACGTTGTCGAGCGCGTGGATATGGCCGAAGCGTTTATGCAAATTCTTGATGCACAGCATCCTGCTCGCCTCCTTCGGTGTAGACACGGTCGATGATGGTGTGAAGCGTGTCGGCGGTCACGTCCGTCAGACGCAACTCGCGCACCTTTTCGGCAAAAGCGCGCAGGCGTGCTTCGTTTTGGGCGGTCAGGCGCTCGCGCGCTTGATTGGCAATGAAGCATCCCTTCTTCGGGATGGAGATGACAAGACCGCTTTGGCAGAGATCCGAATAGGCGCGTTGCACGGTGTTGGGGTTGATGGACAACCGCGTCGACAGCGCACGAACCGACGGCAACGCGTCGCCGGGGCGGAGCACGCCGCACAGCAACAGCTTTTCCACCTGCGCGGTCAACTGCTCGTAGATCGGCGTGTTCGCCAACGGATCGATCATAAACATAGGAAAAACCTCCCGTCAAACTGTATTAACTGTATTAATACAGTTGAATCATAGCACAACGGCACTTTCTTTGTCAAGAGGGAGTTGCAAAATAAAAAATATGTGATAGAATGGACTTGTGTGACTTGATTGGACAAGTCGGGAAGGAGATTCTTATGAAACGTATCCTTATTTTTGTGTTGACACTTACGATGCTGATGAGCATGGTGTCGGTCGGCGTGGTGAACGCGGCGAGCGAAGCATTCCGTCGCGGCGACGTGACCGCCGACCACTCGATCTCGACGTCGGACGTGCGTTCGTTACTGGCGGCGATCGTCGGCAGTGAGACGCTGAATGCCGATCAAGAGACGGCGGCGGACTACGACGGCAACGGCACCATCAACACCACCGACGCGAAGGAGATCCTGCTCAGCGTCATCTACGGCAGCCCCGACACGCTGGTCGATTTTGATCTGCTGGCACCCTCGGCGGATGCGTGGCTGTCACCCGTGCAGATCACCAGCGGTGTCAAGAGCATCGTTGCGGTGAGCGACAACGGCACGAGCGGACGCGTGTTTACCAACGTCGGCGGTACCTGGCCGTATGCGGCGTACGTGTACGATGAGAAGATCCTGCTTCCCGACGACAGCTATATCGAATACGACCTGACGGTGCAAAGCAGTGCCACCAGCATCAACTTCTACGTCGGCGGCAGTATCCCCGACCTCGAAGGCGACAAGGTGATGGACGACGTCGGCGGTCGTGACTATTTCAAGCTCAACTCCTACATTTCCTCGACGAAGATCGATCCCGGTTCGGGCGACCTGCTTGCCGGTACGTATAAAGGTAAGGTGCGCGTGGGCGATCTGAACGTACCGGCCGATTGCCGCGTGGACGGCATGACCTGGATCAGCGGTTTGAAGGTGTATGCGGTCGGTGCGGACAAGAGCACCGTCACCATCCGCAAACTGCAGGCGGTCGGCTACAGCGATCCCGTGGATCTCCCCTCGTCGGGTGATGCGGTGCGTCCGTCGCTTGTGAATGCGACGGAGACGGAGGGACTCGACACCCTCACCGGCATGGAGCTGTTCGTCAACGGCGAGCGCTCGACCGCGTCGACCCTGCCGGCAAGCAAGGACAACAAAAAGATCTATAACACCACGCTCTATCGCCGCGTCGTCAACTACGCCGACGGCTATCGGATGGACGTGCCGTTTGACTGGGAAGAGGACTATTCGCTCGCGGCGCTGCGCACGCGTTACGAGAGCACTCACTACACGCTCACCGTTTCGCGCGAGAGCAAGAACCCTTACGGCAACACGGCGTCCGGGTGGGAGACCTATCTGACCGAGTGGGTCAACCGCTACATCGCGAGCTCCACGTTCCTGTCCAACAACAACCTGTCCTACACCCGCAACCCCGTCACCTCGACGACGCTGGTGGAGGGGCATGAGGTGATGATGTACGACATCGTCATCAACGACAACGCGAACATCGCCAAGCCTTATTACAGCATCGCCATCGTGCGCCCGACGAACAGCTACGTCAACTTCTATCTGTTCGTGCTCAAATCCTCGGCGCCCACCTCGACGGTGATGGAGAAGCTGCTTCGCTCCTTCCGGCCCGTCACCCAGTCGGGCGTGGCGGTCAACTCGCAAAAGCAGTTCGAGCTGATCGAGCCGGCGAAGTGGAACGCGGAAACGAAGGCGTACTTTAATAAGCTCCAAACCCAAGAGACCACCGACTGGGGCTTCTTCTCGGCGAGCATGGTGCCGAAGAGCGACAGCTCCTATTCGTCGCAGAACAAGAAGATCAAGGCGGAGTACGACCGCATCTCGACGGCGATCGGCTACGACTACGACATCATGCCGACCTACACGCATTTGCTGTACGGCTCGAACTACAACGCGTTCCCCACCGACATGGCGAACACCTACGCCGGCGGCAACGGCTTCAACGGCAAGCCGGTGTTGCAGTTCACCTACCAGTTCACCTCGAACAACAACACCGATCTTTACGGCAAGACCCCGATGTACGACGTGCTGCGCGGCAAGCACGACGCGCAGTTCCGCAAGCTCGCCAAGGAGATCAAGGCCTACGGCAAGCCGGTGCTGTTCCGTCTCAACAACGAGATGAACACCGACTGGACGAGCTATTGCGGCATGGTGACGTTGCTCGATCCCGACATCTTCATCGAGACGTGGCAGAGAATGTACAAGATCTTCGAGCAAGAGGGTGTTGACAACTGCATCTGGATCTTCAACCCCGTCACCACCACCACGCCGTATTGCTCGTGGGGTGAGGATATGTGCTATATGCCGGGTGCTCAGTACGTGCAGTCGCTCGGTTTGACCAACTATGAAATGGGCAACGGCTCGACGCTGTCCCCCTTCAAGTCGCTGTACACCAAAACCTATCAAAAGTCGGCGGACTACTTCGAGGCGTATCCGTGGATCATCTCGGAGTTTGCGGCGGGTGCCGGCGGCGAAAAGAAATTCGACTGGGAGATCGATCAGTGGGTGGACACCACCCTCGGTCGCAATGCTTCGAAGCAGGTGACCTGGATCGAGGAGATGTTCGACTGCCTCAACAACCGCGATCTTTCGACCAACACCTTCTGCAAGAACATCAAGGGCGCGGTGTGGTTCAACGTCAACGACTACACCACGATCAACAACAAGAACTACGTGGTCAACTACCTCGCTATGGACGAAGCGCGCGGCGCGTCCCTCGCGGCGTTCAAAGAAGGACTTGCGGGCAGTGAAGAAGGGCAATGATATCGAGCGCTGTTGCGCTCGGTGATATAGCCGCTGAAGGCGGCTGTGATATTCCCGCTTCGCGGGAGTGATTATATTGTTCTGCGAGCGGTGTGAAGAAGAAAGAGCAAAGAAAAAATTATGTCCGCTTCGCGAACGGAATGTATTCAAAATCAAAGGTGTGATAGTAAATGAAAAGAGATTTGAAGTTTGAATTTAAAAAAATGATCTCATTTTTGTGCGTGACAATGTTAGCGTTGTTACAACCGATTCACGTGTTTGCGGAAGAAGCAATCCCGGACGAAGAAGGAAATCTGTATTTGATTTACGGGGGATATATGTGTTCGGATCGGAATGAATTAGTGAAACATTCATTGAATCCGGTCAACTGTTATATCGATATCGATATAGATACGGATCGTTCACTTTGGATGGCGGCCTATGGCGCGATACAAGATTGGGATTGGCATCTATCTTATATATCGCAATACAAGTCTACTCAACAAGGATACGATAGGGATATATACGGATTTAGCATGGAGTGCAATCAAGTCTATTATAATAATTCGGACATTCGTATCAGCTGTACAGAGGGGTATATTGTTGATGAATATGGTCAAACGTTGAGAGACGCATATGCTCTGACAACCCCCTATACTTTTGCAAATGATATAATTAGGGAAGAAGTGATGTACAGTAATTATAATTGGCGTTATGCGGAGATCGTACTTTCGAAACAAGAGCTTAACGACTATTCGCTTTCTCATACTAACGAGGAAACGCAGCAGTTCATGCGCCGTGTTGTAAATCACGAAATCGGTCATGCGCTTGGATTGACACATGACACGAGGGATAATGGCATTCTTATGTATGGCCCAAGTTATCACGGGCTTTGCACGGGGTATGTATACGATGACGACGACATGACCGCGACGGTGCCTACGTTGCACGATTTGATAGGAATATACTTGATATATGGATGAGGAAGAGAGGGAGTGGAGTGAAAGGATGGTATGTAAAAGCAATAATACTTTGCTTTAGTACTTGCTTGCTTTTCTATACCGGGTGTGTGTCGGCTTATGATGAGCGATTGTCGATCGACTATGCGCAAAGTCGGTTGGAAACGATATGCAACGAGAAGGAGACGGTAACATTGTTTCAGCTTGGGGGAACATTCTCAAAAAATGTATGGGCAGATGAAGAACTTTTGGGTCTGCTGTGTTTAGCAGAATGGGAACCTGTCGATATCGATTACCAATCTAAAGAATATCAAAAGCAGGAATATCACACAATCGTACTCGAACATGTGAATGGGTCGATTTATAAATTGGCGATTGGATCGCAGTATGGCGCGGTTCTTCGATTAGAGAATATAACAGAGAAAAAAGAGGGAGACGTATTGAGCCGACTTGAGTATCACAGCAGTCAATGTTTTTCTCTTCCGCAATCCGGAGAGGGCGAGATCGTAGAAGCAATACAGGTATTGATTGATGAGTATATCATGCTAACCGGCGATGAGGGTTGCAATTTTTGATTTGCTTCATTGTGGTTTGGTTGTGTTGTCAAGGAGGGTTTTCTTGAAAAAAAGTATTTTGCTTTTGAGTGTATTCTTGCTTTTGTGTTTTGTTGGATGCCAAACGTCTTGGGATACTGCTGTGTGGTTTGAACAGCAATTACAATCGAGGGCAGAGGAACAAGAAATATTGGTGTTTCAACCGAATCCTATGTACGAATATCCTATTGTAGTGACTGAGGAGTTGCTTGCTTTGTTGGATATAGAGGGCTGGGAAGAAAGCAATGTGCGATATAGTGAGGCTATGGCGATGTTGTATTGCGATGTTTCGGATGATCAAAGAGCATATCGTGCGGTCTTCTTTTCGAATGGAGATATATTACTCCAAGAGTACAAGGACGGGTCGTTAAAAAACGGGAAAGAATATTGGTATCAAAACGAGTCGAAGCCGGACGGACAACTGTTTGATGAATTGATCGATTGGATAGACGAGCAATGTTTTGCCACCAATGAATAGGCGTGTGGTTCAACGTCAACGACTACACCACGATCAACAACAAGAACTACGTGGTCAACTACCTCGCTATG
>JAFQFZ010000012.1 GCA_017398425.1 Clostridia bacterium
ACCACAACCACCACGACAACCACCACGACGATGATTCCGGAGGGTGGACTTGTGACCACGACCAAACCGGTCGCGACTCCGACCGAAACGACCGCCACGCTCCCCGTCACCACTACGACGGGTGTCAAATCGCCGCAAACCGGTGAAGAGACGATGATGGCGGTGCCGGCGGCGCTGGTGGTCGCGGCGGGCGCGATGACGATCGCTCTGATCCTCAAGCGCCGCGAACGCGAAAACTGATCTAATGTAAAAAGAGCTGTCACCGTGAGGTGACAGCTCTTTTTCTGTGTGTTCGGAATCAAAGGTGGGGTATGACGACGAAGGGGATTCTTCTCGCCGTTTCGCACAAACCAAATGGATTTACGGTCTCGACCAAATTCGAAGGTTGACGTAGGGGCGCACCTGAAGTGTGCGCCCGCTTGATTGGCCATACGGGAGGACATGGAAGCCCTCCCCTACGCAATGGCATTGCTTGGCGTAGAACGGCGCCTTGGTGCCGCCGCGTTTTCCGTAAGGGTGGTATGGATATCACGGGACGATGCGCTTCGGGAAGGTTTTCTTGCCACATTCCGCGAAATCCTCCCCGAGGGCACGGCGCTTTGGCGACAAAAAAGCCGCTGTCCCGTTTCGGAACAGCGGCGCAGGTTTTCGTTATGTTAGCTTTTCTTGGTCGCTTTGGTGACGGCATTATACAACAGCGGCACCAGTACGATCGCGGCAACCAACTCGATGGTGCCGTTGACGGCGATCAGCGTGCTGAAGATGCTGCCCAGCAGATCAAACACGCCCTGCGTGATGCCACCGCCGAAGAAGTTGTACATCGTGAGCACCAACACGGTGTTCGTGACGGTGCCGGCGGCGGCGACGATGCCGACCGAAACGAACATCGGCAAGCGCGTTTTCTTGAGTGCCATAAAGAGCAATCCTGCCACCAGACCGACGGCGATGCGCGGAAGCAGGGAGATCATCGGATTCATAAAGTCCGCCCACAGCGGATTGGTAGCCGCGCGGAGAATACACGCGAGTCCCCATACACCGCCGAGCACCGCACCGTACTTCCAGCCGAGGAGCGAAGCGCCGAGAATGGTGACGATGTGCAGGGTGGTGATCTCGATGCCGGCGGGGGCGTACATGATGTATCCCGTGTAGGGGATAAAGGTCATCGCCAGGATCAGCGCGGCAAACACCGATGCGAGCACCAGATTTTGGATCTTTGTTTTGCTGTTCATAATTCATTACCTCCGATACTGCCTCGTTTTGAGTGCAGTTCTTAAAATTTCAAGGGACAAAGAGTCAGGCGTTTTTCTCGTAGATGCGGCGCAACCCGTCGAGAAGCAGGTTTTCGTCATAGAGGATCTCGCGGCGGCAGAGCCCCACGATCTCTCTCGACATTCCGCCCGTTGCCACCACGGTCGCACTCTCGCCGAGCTCTTCTTCCATCCGTTCGATCAAACCGTCCAGCATGGCGGCGGTACCGTAGACGATGCCCGATTGCATGCAGTCGACGGTGTTGGTGCCAATGACCTTTTTCGGTGCCGAAGGGTGAAGCGAGGGCAGAGCGGCGGTGCCGCTGGCAAGCGACTCGAGCGTCAGGCGCACACCCGCCGCGATCGCACCTCCGAGGAAGTTGCCCTCGCGATCGAGAACCGTCACCGTGGTGGCGGTGCCCATATCGATGACGATGCAGGGGAGCGGATATTTCGCCAGTGCGCCCGCCGCACCGACGACCAGATCCGCTCCGAGTTGGGCGGGGTTGTCGATGCGGATGTTGATGCCGCTTTTGAGACCGGGACCGACCACGAGCGGTTCTTGCCCGCAAAGCAGAGCAACCGCTTGCTTGACGGCGTTGCCGACGGCGGGAACCACGCACGAGAGAATACTGCCGTCGATGTGCGCCACATTGGCACCGTGCAGATCGAGCACCTGTTTGATCGCAATGGCATATTGATCGGGGGTCAGGCGGTCGTCGGTCGCTAAACGCGCGGTGGTGGTCAAATGCTCTTGATCGTACAACCCCAACGTCACGTGGGTGTTGCCGATGTCGATAACGAGCAGCATAGTCTCTCAGCTCCTTGTTCTTGATAGGCTTATTATACACCGTTTTTTGAAAAAAGCAAGCGAGCGCCGATAAGGAAAACCTTACTAAAAAAGAAATAAAAAAATTCTGAAAAAAGTCTTGACAATCGGGAACACTTAGTGTATTATAGTCAAGCAGTCGAAACGACCGATATATGCACCATTAGCTCAGTTGGTAGAGCACCTGACTCTTAATCAGGGTGTCCACGGTTCGAGCCCGTGATGGTGTACCACTCGGAGGCCCGTTGGTCAAGTGGTCTAAGACTCCGGCCTCTCACGCCGGCAACACGAGTTCGAATCTCGTACGGGTCACCACACATTGCTCCTTAGCTCAGTCGGTAGAGCGCATGACTGTTAATCATGATGTCGTCAGTTCGAGCCTGACAGGAGCAGCCAAAGAAAAAACCCACCTCGAAGAGGTGGGTTTTTTCTTTGGCTTTTTCTCTTTCCTGCTTCAACCCGACGGTACCGTGGTTGTCGGTCATGCTGTCACCGACTGAGCGTGGCGAAGTCGGTGGGAACGAGCGCGAGTGTGCGATAAAACAAAACACCACCTCAACGAGGTGGCGTTTTACAATTCTTCTCGACCGAACAGCGCGTCCAGAGATACACCGAGAACGCGAGAGATGGCATCGATCTCGATGTCCGTTACGGCGCGGTGTCCGTTTTCGATGCGCGAAATGGAGCCGCGACAGGTATAGACGGCGAACAATTCCAACTTGGCGGACAATTGCTGTTGACTCATTCCGATCTTGCAACGTGCTTGTCGGATGCGGGCGCCGATAATATTTTGACGGCTTGAATCCAAAATACGCTTCATAACAATCCTCTTTTGTCTTGAATTAGGACAAAAATAGTGTATACTATTCTTCGGGACAATATGTCCTACTGGTGGGACAAGGGGGATTTTATGAAAGTTGCAATTATCGGTTCCAGAACATTAACCGTTAAAGACTTATCGTTGTATATACCCGACGACACAGGGGGCAAATCGTATACACTCTATATCTACAACGGAAACACGGGTGCATTTGAGAAGCAACCATCGCATACTATTCCCAAAATTTCCGTATTGACAAATGCTTAGTATTTGTTATAATACCTTTTGGAGACTCGGCTTTTGTGGAAAGTCTGTCAGGGAGAACGCGTCACCGACTGAAAGCGCGTTTGAGATGAGTAGTAAGCACGGGAACGCTCCGATCGACCGACAACTGCATACAGAAAAAGAGAGGACGCGTTCGTCGCGTCAAAGCGGGTGGCACCGCGGGTAATTCTTGTTTACTCGTCCCGGGAATATTATGTATATTCCCGGGGCATATTTTTTTATCGGGAATTGAGAGTAGGAGGCGTGAAACTCTATGTACAGAACTCTTTATTGCAACGACATTCGTGATGAGCACATCGGCAAGACGATCGAGCTCGCCGGTTGGGTGGACGTGGTGCGCGACCACGGCGGCGTTATCTTCGTGGACATTCGCGACTATACCGGCGTGACGCAGGTCGTTATCCACGACGAAGCGTTGCTCAAAAACGTCAACCGCGAGACGGTCATCACCGTCAGCGGCAAGGTGGAAAAGCGCGATCCCGACACCGTTAACGAAAAGATCGCCACGGGCGAAGTGGAGCTGGTGGCGGACAGCCTGAAGATCCTCGGCAAGAGCCACAACATGTTGCCGTTCGAGGTGAAGGCGTCGCGTCAAAGCAAGGACGAGATCCGCTTGAAATATCGCTATCTCGACCTGCGCAACCCCAAAAACCACGACAATCTCGTCAAGCGCTCGCAGATCATCAGTCATCTGCGCAACAAGATGGAAGACAAGGGCTTCCTCGATATGCAGACCCCCATCCTGACGGCATCGTCGCCCGAAGGCGCGCGTGACTTCCTTGTCCCGAGCCGTAAGCACCCGGGCAAGTTTTATGCGCTCCCGCAAGCGCCTCAGCAGTTCAAACAATTGCTGATGGTGTCGGGCTTTGACCGCTATTTCCAGGTCGCGCCCTGCTTCCGCGATGAGGACGCGCGTGCCGACCGCAGCCCCGGCGAGTTCTATCAGCTCGACTTCGAGATGGCGTTTGCGACGCAGGAAGAAGTGCTCGACGTGTGTGAAGACGTGATCTACGACACGTTCAGATCCTTCTCCGACAAGAAGGTCACCGAAAAGCCGTTCCGCCGCATCACCTATGCCGATGCGATGATGACCTACGGCTCGGACAAACCCGACCTGCGCAATCCGCTCGTGATCGTCGATCTGACGGCGTTCTTCGGCGGCGTGGATTTCCCCGCGTTCAAGGGTCGCCCCGTGCGCGGTATCGTGGCGGACTGCCGCGGCAAATCGAAAAAATTCTTTGAAGAATCCCTCAAGTACGCCACTTCCACCGAAGTGGGGCTCGGCGGCCTTGGATATATCACCCTGAAAGACGGCGTGTTTGCCGGTCCGATCGCGAAGTTTCTCAGCGATGCGCAAAAGGACGAGATCGTAGCGCTCACCGGTGTCAAAGAGGGCGAGACGCTCTTCTTTATCTGCGATGACAAGAAGAACGACACCGAAAAGAAAGCGGGTCTCATCCGCACATGGCTTGCGAAGAAAGAACAGCTCGACCTCATCCGTGACGATGCGTTTGAATTCTGCTTCGTTGTGGACTTTCCGATGTACGAAAACGACGAAGAAACGGGCGAGACCATCTTCACCCACAACCCCTTCTCCATGCCGCAGGGCGGCATGGAAGCGCTCCTTACCAAGGATCCGACCGAGGTGCTTGCCTACCAATACGACTTGGTGTGCAACGGCATCGAGCTCGCGTCGGGTGCGGTGCGTAACCACGACATCGACATCATGAAAAAGGCGTTTGAGATCGCCGGATACACCGAAGACGAACTCAAGAGCCGCTTCAACGCGCTCTACACCGCCTTCCAATACGGCGCACCGCCTCACGCGGGCATGGCGCCCGGCATCGACCGCATGGTCATGCTGCTCACCGACGAGGAAAAGATCCTCGACGTCATCGCCTTCCCGCTCAACGGCAACGCGCAGGATCTCCTGCTCGGCGCTCCGAGTGAAGTCACGAACCAACAGCTCGAGGACGTGCATCTGCTCGGCAACGGCAGTGCGCTCGCCAAGCGTGCCGCCGGTACCTCGTCCGCCAAAGCCGCGGGCGGCAAGCGCTCCACCTTCGCCAACGCGCAACAGCTCAATCAGCTGTCGCTGAGCGAAGACGAGGAAACGGTCATGCAGGGCATTTTCGAAGAGATGAAGTCGTATGAAGCGGCGCTCGCGTCCGTGGATACGACCGAGGTCGAAGAGATGGTGCACGTCAATCCGATGCAAAATGTTCTTCGTGAGGACGTTCGCCGTCAACCGTTTACGCGTGACAGCCTGCTCGAGGGCGCTCCGGCGCGCAGTGACGACAGCTGGCAAGTGCCGCGACTTGTGAAGTGAGGTGTGTGAACATGAGTAAATATACCACCATCGTGTGTGAAAACGGAACCGTAGCCGTGGACGATACGCTCCTCGTCAAGGGCGTGTGTGCGACGGCAGGTTCGCGTATGCTGGAGGGATTCAAGCCCCTCTTTTCCGCCGAGGCGGTCACCCGTCTCGAACAAGCGGGTTACACCGTCAAGGGCAAAACGGCGGTCGGTGAATTCGGTCTCGATCTCGTGGGCGAATTCTCGTATGAAGCGCCGCAAGAGGGCACGCTTCACGGTGCCGCCGCCGCGGCGGTCGCCGAGGGTGACGTCCGCTTGGCGCTCGGCGTCGACATGAACGGCGCACCGCGCCGCGCCGCCGCGCTGGAAGGCATCGACTTCCTCAAACCGACCTACGGCACCGTGTCGCGCTACGGTGTGATCTCCTGCGCCGCGTCGGGCGAGCAGGTCGGCGTGTACGCGAAGGATGCGCAGGGGGTTGCCGAGGCGATGGCGATTATCGCCGGTCACGACGACAAGGACGGCACGTCCCTGCCCGAAGCGAGCTATACCTACGACGTCGATCGTCCCGTGGCGGGCATGAAAGTCGCCGTTGTGAAGAACCTGCTTGACGCGGCGGACGACGCGGCGAAAGCCAAGACGGAAGCCTATGTGCAGGCGCTTCGCGCCGCCGGCGTGACCGTCGAGGAGATCACCGTCGATGCGTTCGCGGTTGCCAACACCGCCTGGCAGATTTTGATGACGGCGGAAACCTGCAACAACGTCTCGCGTTACGACGGCGTGAAGTTCGGTCACCGCGCCGCGAATTACAAAAACATCGACGAGTTGTATGTCAACTCCCGCACCGAGGGCTTCAATTTCCTCACCAAAGCCGTCATCCTCTACGGCTCGGATGTGTTGTCCAAGAACCGCTACAAGGATTGCTACGACAAATCCTTGCGCGTGCGTCGCGTCATTTCCGAGACGATGGCGAAGCTCTTTGAAACCTATGACGCGCTCGTGATGCCCGCTTGCTCGAAGATGAGCTATGAAAGCTACGACATTCACGACGCCTTCAAAACCGTGTTTGACGAAAGCGTGTTCACCGCTGTCCCGAATCTCATCGGTACGCCCGCGCTCGTCAGCGGCGGCGTGCAACTGACCGCGAAGATGTATGCGGAAAGCACGTTGCTCAGCTTGGCTCATGCCGTGGAAAAGGAGGGCAAATAACATGAAATACGAACTCGTTATCGGCCTCGAGACCCACGTGGAGCTCAGCACCGAATCGAAAATCTTCTGCTCGTGCGGCGGTCACGCGGCGGCGGACGAACCCAACGATTGCGTCTGCCCGGCGTGCTGCGGTATGCCCGGTATGCTCCCCGTGATGAACAAGCGCGTGGTGGAACTCGCCGTGACGGCGGGCTTGATGCTCAACTGCCACATCAACCGTTACACCACCTTCGATAAGAAGAACTATTACTATCCCGATCTGCCCTGCGCCTATCAGATCACTCAGCTCAACCATCCGATCTGCACCGACGGCTTGGTGCCGGTGAAAACGTCGGAAGGTACGCGTGAGATCCGCATCAAGCAGATCCACATGGAAGAGGATGCCGGCAAGCTCGTGCACGAGGGCAATCATTCCTACGTCGACTTCAACCGTACCAGCGTGCCGCTCATCGAGATCGTCACCCAGCCCGACTTCCGCAGTGCGGAAGAGGTCGTGACGTATCTGGCGAAGCTCCGTTCGATGTTCCGTTCGGGCGGTATTTCCGAGTGCCAGGAAGGCGCGATGCGCTGTGACGTCAACATTTCCGTGCGCCCCGAGGGCAGTGAGGAATTCGGCGTCCGCACCGAGATCAAGAACATGAGCTCGTTCGACGCGATCGAGCGCGCCATTCGCTACGAAGCGCAACGCCACATGGATGCCTTGGAGTTTGAACTCGAGGAACTCGTGCAGGAGACGCGCCGCTTTGATGAAGTCAGCGGCAAGACGTTTGCCATGCGCAACAAGGAAACCGAAGCGGACTATCGCTATTTCCCCGATGCGAACCTGATGCCCATCATCATCGACGACGAATGGCTTGAGCAGATCAAAGCGAACAAGCCCGTTGCCGTCGACGAGAAGGCGGAGGATTACCGCGCGGCAGGCATCGCCGAAAAGGACATCGCGACCCTGCTGTCGAACCACAAGATCGCAAAACTCCTCGACGACACCGTGGCGCTCGGCTGTGACGAAAAGACCGCCGCTTCGTGGATATTGACCGACTGCGCGGGCATCCTGCGCAAGGACGGCAAGACGTTCGACGATCTGGCGATCACGCCTGAGAAACTCGCGACCGTCATCAAGTTGGTCGAAGAGGGCAAGATCAACCGCGGCGCGGGCAAAAAGGTGCTCATCGCGGTGGTGGAAAACGACGTCGATCCGATCGCCTTCTGCAAGGAACAAGGCCTCGACCGTCAGGTGGATGCCTCGGCGATCGAAGCGGTCATCGACCGTGTGATCGCGGAAAATCCGCGCGCCATCGAAGACTTCAAGAACGGCAAAGTCAAAGCCGCTCAGGCGCTGTTCGGCGCTTGCATGCGTGAGCTGAAGGGTGCCGGTGACCCCGCGGTCATCAAGTCCCTGCTCGACGCGAAGTTGGCTGAGCAATAAACCCAAACCACAGCGGAAGTGATCCCGATCGCTTCCGCTGTGCTTTTCCGAAAAGAGGAAAATCGATATGAAAACGATCCTGCTCATTCCCGTCGGCGGCACGATCTGCACCGCCGCCGAAGCGGACGGCACGCGCGCGCTGGTTGACGGTGCGGACATCAAGCTTTGCGATACGTTTTTGCATTCCGATTCGCCGATGGCATCGTCGGTGCGGTTCAAAACGGCACCCTCGCTTCGGTTGCTCAGCGAAAATATGACGATCGACGGATGGAACGCGATGCTCGACACGTTTCGCGCCTACGCGGACGATCCTGCGCTCGACGGTGTGATCGTCGCCCACGGCACGGATACCCTCGCTTTTTCGGCGGCGATGTTCGCGATGATCCTTAGCGGCTACGACCGCCCCGTGTGTTTTGTCGCGGCGAATGCGCCGCCGGATGATCCGCGCTCCAACGGTCATGACAACTTCAAAGCGGCGGTGGAAGCGATTTGCGACGGTTTGGCACCGCAGGTGTACGTGCCGTACCGCAACGTGTCCGACGGCGCGATGCATTGGCATCTCGGTGCGCGTTTGCGGCAATGCCCCGTCTATTCGGAGGATTTTGAAAGCCTCGGAGAGGACATCTTGCCGACGGAGAGGAAACCCCTTTGCGATTGGCGTGGAACCTGGCATCTGTCCGATCGTGTAAAGCTCATGCACCCCTACGTCGGGCAACGCTACGACGATGTGTCGCTCGACGGATATGCGTCGGTGCTTCACACCACCTATCATTCCGGTACGGTCGCGTCCGAAGGCGGCGTGTATGCGCTGACGACCCTGCTTGCGCGCTGTGAAGCGCAGGGCATCGACGTGTGGCTTGCTCCCGCCAAAGCGACGGGCGACGTGTATGAAACGGTGCGCTCGCTTGTGCAGGGCGCGCATCCCTTGCGTTTTCTCTACGGTTGCACCGTCGAAGCGGCGTATGCGAAGCTCACTTTGTGCCGTTCGCTCGGGTTCTCGGATGAGGAAACAACGGCATGGATGCAGGCGGACGTCGCCGCGGAATTTGTCGTGTCGTGAGCGCAAAAGCAGTTGCAACCGCAGGGCGAGAGTGTTATACTGAAAAGAGATGGTTCAAAGAGGTGGTTATCATGACAACGACGACCCGCACCGTTTTTGAACAGTATCAGGTGCGAAAAACCAAGCGCCAAAAAACGGCGTTTATCGATTATGTTACACGGGTAGCAACCGAACAAGGCTATTCCGTACAGGTGGAAAAGAGTGCGCTCGGCGCACGCAACATCGTGGTGGGCGACCTTGAGAAAGCGAAGGTGGTCTACACGGCGCATTACGACACTTGCGCGGCACTGCCGTTTCCCAACCTCATCACCCCGAAGAATTTTCCCTTGTACCTTTTATATCAGCTGGTGATCACCGCGGTGATCTTGGCGGTGATGTTCGGGCTCATATGGTTGGTGCAGACGGCGCTTGCGCCACTGAATCTGTTGCCGCGCACGCTGTATTTCGTGCGCCTGGCGGTGATGTTGATCGTGTTGCTGGCGTTGTTCAACGGTCCTGCCAACAAGCACACCGCCAACGACAACACATCGGGGGTAACGGTGCTGTTGGATGTGATGGCGGCGCTCAGCGCCGAACAGCGCGAGCAGGCGGCGTTTGTGTTTTTTGATCTGGAGGAATCGGGGACACTCGGCTCGATGTCTTTCAAGCGTAAGCACAAGCAGACGATGTGCGAAAAATTGCTTATCAATTTCGATTGTGTGTCCGACGGTGACACGATGCTGATGGTGTTGAAAAAGAAAGCGGTGCCGTTTCGTGCGGTGTTGGAAGCGGCGTTTCCGACCACCGACGCGGTGAAGGCCGAGATCGTCGATCACGGTGTGTTTTACCCGTCCGACCAAGCGTGGTTTCCGTGCGGTGTGGGTGTTGCGGCACTCAAACGCACCAAGAAGCGTGGCATTTTGTACATGGATCGTATCCACACGAATCGGGATACGGTATATCGAGAGGAAAACATTGCCTATTTAACACAAGGCGCAGTGGCGCTGGTGTCGCAGTTGCAAGAGGAGGCGTGAAGCTGTGAACAAACGAGCGATCTATCCGGGATCCTTCGATCCCTTTACCAACGGACATCTGGACATCGTGCGCAAAGCGTCGGCGCTGTTTGATGAGGTGTATGTCGTCATCGGTGTCAACGGCAACAAGCGTCGCACCTTCGAGGCAGAGGGAATCAAGACGGCGATGGAAGAAGCCATCCGCGAAGCGGGTATCCACAACGTCACGGTGTTCGTGCACAACGGTCTCACCGCCGAATTTGCACAGTCGCACGGCATTCGCTATATGATCCGCGGTCTGCGCAACAACATGGACTACAACTACGAAGAAAACATCGCCGAGGTCAACAAGCTGATCTACCCCGGCATCGAATACATTTACTTCCGCGCGGACAACGTGGCGGTGTCGTCGTCGATGGTGAAGGATCTGCACTCTTTTCGTCGCGACATTTCGCGCTATGTGCCGGCGGCGGTGTATCGCTACATCGAAGCACAGGAGGAATGAGCCGATGAGCGGGAGCTTTCGTGTGCTGTCGGTCGGCAACAGCTTTTCGACCGACACGATGGAATATCTGGCGTCGATCGCCAAGGCGTGCGGCAAACGGGACGTTGTGATCGGCAATCTCTACGTCGGCGGTTGCTCGATCCGCAAGCACTTTGCGCACTTGGAGGAAAACGCGGCGGTGTACGAATATTATGTCGACCGCGGCGAAGGGTTTTCCTGCACCCCGCAGACGCGCATCGCCGATGCGGTACAAGCTGAAGACTGGGACGTTATCTCCATTCAGCACGGCAGTGCCGACGGCAGCCTCTACGGCGATCCGTCGTATTATGAAAAACTGCCGCTCTTGGTGCAGGGACTGAAAGCCTTAGCGCCGCACGCGAAGATCGCATTCAACATGACGTGGACGGGCGAGCCGTACCTGACGTGGTCGGAGATCGCGCGGTACAAGGGCGATCAGCAAGCACTCTATCGCGACATCACGGCCGTCACGCGGGATACCGTGCAAACCACGGCGGGCATCGACGTCATCTCCCCGACGGGGACGGCGGTGCAAAATGCGCGTACCGCGCTCGCGTTTGAGCTGACGCGCGACGGCTATCACCTGAGTTTCGATGTCGGTCGCTACTTAGCGGGACTCACCTTTTTCAAGGCGCTGTCGGGTTGCGCGATCGACGCGATCGTCTGGGCACCCGAGGGTGTGAGTGAGGACGTCAAACACACGCTGATCCGCGCGGCAAACGCCGCCGTACAAACCCCGTTTGAGGTAACGAGTCTGTAAAATCACGCTCCACCGTCGTGGAGCGTGATTTTTTCTTGCAACACGGACGCTCATCTGCTATAATCGACACAATGTGAGTGTTTTGAAAAGAAGGGGGACGCGGGCATGAAAGTCGTCGTCGCGATCGATTCGTTCAAAGGAAGCATGACCTCGCTCGAAGCAGGTCACGCGGCAAAGGAAGGCGTGTTGCGCGCCTGCCCCGACGCGACGGTGCAGGTCATGCCCATCGCCGACGGCGGCGAGGGTACCGTGGAAGTGCTGACCGAAGGACTCGGCGGCACCTATCGCACGTTGACGGTGACAGGCCCTCTCGGCATACCGATCCGCGTGCGCTACGGCGTGCTTGCAAACGGCAAGACGGCGGTGATGGACATGGCGGCGGCGGCGCTCACGGCGGTGCCCGCCGATAAGCGCAACCCCCTCAATACCACGACCTACGGTGTCGGCGAGATGATGGTCGATGCGCTTGATCGCGGCTGTGAGCATATCGTGCTCGGCATCGGCGGCAGTGCCACCAACGACGGCGGCACGGGTATGTTGCAAGCGCTCGGCTTCGATCTGACCGACAAGCAGGGCGAGCCGATCCCCTTCGGTGCGAAAGCGCTCTTGAAGCTCTGCACCATCGACGACCGCCGTGTGCATCCGCGGTTGAACGACTGCCGCATTTCGGTAGCGTGCGACGTGCAAAATCCGCTGTGCGGTGAAACGGGATGCAGCGCGGTGTTCGCACCGCAAAAGGGAGCCTCCCCCGATATGGTGTGGGAGATGGATCGTTGGCTTCGCCACTATGCGGCGCTGGTGAAAACGGTGCGCCCCGATGCCGACCCCGACCTGCACGGTGCGGGTGCGGCGGGCGGCATGGGTTTTGCGCTCGCGACGTTTTTGAACGCGACGCTCCAAAACGGCATTGCGCTCATTCTCGAACAAATCGGGCTGGAAGAGGCGATTCGTCAAGCGGATGTGGTGCTGACGGGCGAGGGACGCCTCGACGCGCAAACCGCCATGGGCAAAGCGCCCGTCGGCGTCGCGACACTTGCGAAGAAGCATCAAAAGCCCGTCTTGGCGTTCGGAGGCGGTGTCACGGCGGAAGCGGTCGCTTGCCGTGAGCGCGGCATCGACGCATTCTTTTCCATCGTGCGCGGTGCCTGCACCCTGCAAGAGGCAATGGAACCCCACACCGCCCGCGCCAATATGACGGCGACGGTGGAAGAAGTGTTCCGCACGGTGACGGCGATGGGAGGCAACACGAAATGAGGCGGCGTTTTCTCGGAGCGTTCGTCCGCAAAAACGCGGTGCTGTGCATCGCGTTTACGGCGGCGCTGATCACCTGCTTTCTCGTACCGCCCGATGCGGCGTACGCGGACTATTTCGATTTTCGCACGCTGACGTGCTTGTTCTGTGTGCTCGCCGTGGTGTGCGCCCTCAAAAACATCCGCTTTTTCTATATGTTGGCGCGCAAGGTGGTGCAGTGTTGCAAAACCGCGCGCATGAGCGTGCTGGCGCTGGTATACATCACCTTTATCGGTTCGATGCTCATCGCCAACGACATGGCGCTGTTGACGTTTTTGCCGCTTGGCTTTTTGGTGCTGTCCTCGACGGGGATGCACAAGTACATGGCGTTCACCTTTATCATGCAAAACATCGCCGCCAACCTCGGCGGTATGCTCACGCCGTTCGGCAATCCGCAGAATTTGTATCTCTATTCCGCGTATGAGATCCCCGACGGGGAATTTCTTGCCATCATGGCACCGCCCTTTGTGTTTTCGGTGGCGCTCATCACGGTGTGTTGTTTGCTGTTTGTGCGGTCGGAGCGACTGGAGCTGCCCGATGTGCTGATGGTGCTCGATCGCAAGCGCACCGCCTTGTACCTGGTGTTGTTTGCGCTGTCGATCGTCATCGTGTTCCGCGCGATCCCCTATTGGATCGGGCTGGCGGTGATCCCGACGGTGCTGATGCTTCTCGATCGCAAAGCACTCAAGGACGTAGACTACGGTTTATTATTCACCTTTGTGTTTTTCTTTGTGTTCGCGGGCAACATGGCGCGCATCGACGCGGTGCGCGACTTTTTTTCCTCGCTTCTTTCCCACAACACGATGGTGTTCAGCGCCTTGTCGTGTCAAGTCATCAGCAACGTGCCGTCCGCCATCCTGCTGTCGCAGTTCACGGAGAATTACCGTGAGTTGCTTCTCGGTGTCAACATCGGCGGTGTCGGCACGCTCATCGCGTCGCTGGCAAGCCTCATCACCTTTCGGGAATATGCCAAGCACAATCCCGGCAAAACCGCGCGCTACGTAGTGCAGTTTTCGCTGTTCAATTTCGCCTTTTTGCTGTTGCTCCTCGGATTTATGAGCCTGTGGATGCAATGGACAGCGGGATAATACGATCAAAGGAGGTATACGCGCCATGCATACGGTATATGTATCCGACACGACGGCAGGATCGGCAAACCAAACGTGGTTTGTAAACGACCGTGAAGAACAGCTTTCGCGCGTGTACTATCGCCTGACAAACGGCGGTACGTCGTATATCTTGACCTATTCGGATGTGATCGACGGCACGTTTGCCGACGGGTCGAAAAGTGTGTGCAACGACCGTTGCGGCGGGTTTGAGATCGTGTCGCTCCGCGTCGGCGTGTGTTCCCACAGCGATATGGTGCAAGCAGTCGAACCGCGCTGTTGGCAAACGGTCACCTTCGGCGGTACTCGGTCGCGCGTCGTCGCTTCGGGCGAGACGGTGCAAACCGACCCGATCGCCGTCACCGTGCGCGGAGGGGAAACGCTGTGCGTCGAGCTGTGTGCCAAAGGGTGCCGACTTCCCTGTCACGAAGAACTGCAGATCGCCGCGTTTGTGAAAGACGGCGACGAGTGGCGTCCGTCGACGCATCTGCCCGTACCGCTGACGGTGGCGGTCGCGGGAGATCCGCTCCCCGTCGTCGGCTTCTTCGGCGATTCCATCACCCAAGGCATCGGTGCCACGCCCAATGCCTACCGCCACGTCGCGGCACGTCTCGGCGAACGGCTCAAAGGAAAGGCGGCGTGCCACAACCTCGGGATCGGATTCGGTCGCGCAAGCGATGCGGCATCGGGCGGGGCGTGGTTTGCGCGCGCGGCGAAGACCGACGTGGTGGTGCTGTGCTTCGGAGTCAACGACCTGATCCGCGGCAGAGCAGCCGAAGAGATCGCCGCCGATCTCGGGACGGTGATCGCGCGGTTGCAACAAGGCGGCACCAAGGTGGTGCTGCAAGCGGTACCGCCGTTTGAATTTGCTCCGCCTGCGAAAGCGGAGTGGGAGCGTTTGAACGCCCTCATTCGTAAAACGCTGTCGAGATGCGCGGATGCCTTTCTTGACACGGTATTTTTGTGCGACGCGTGCGGTGATCCGCGCTACGGCGGTCACCCGAACGATGCGGGCTGTGCCGTGTGGGCGGAAAAGCTGCTTTTGCCTTTGGAAGCGTTGCTGACCCGCATCTGATCAAACGACAAAAAAGATCGCCGATCGTCGTATCGGCGATCTTTTTTTGTTGACAGCGGCGCGTGATTTGCCGTATAATGCGAGTAGAGAACATATCGGATGTGGAGGGGAGAGGTATGGCGCGTTACGTCAACACGCTCATGTTCGTCGGGTCAAAAGAACGGCTGTGGAGACAGATCTATCAATATTTGACCACCGAAGGATTCAAGTATGAAAACTTCGAAGGCGAATGGGTTTTTAAACGCGGAGACGGTTGGCTGACGGGTCCCAACTTCTTCAAGGTGGAATTCACACAGTACGAAGCGATCGTGCAAGCGTGGATCAAGATGGCGGTGGTGCCCAAGGTGGGCTTGGTCGGCGAATTCGGGCTCGAGGGAACCTTCGGCTTTGCCGCCAAAGGACCGATCAAACGCGCGGTTGCTACGCTGGAGCCGCTGATCACCACCGGCGTTCTTCAGCCGGGCATCTTGGCAGATCCGCCTCCGACGCCGATTCCGCCTCCCGAGTTTCGCAATCCGACTGCCGCGGCGTATGCGCCGCCGTCGCAGGCGAATTTTTGCCAAGCGTGCGGTGCGCCGCTGAACGGCGGATTGTATTGTGCTCGTTGCGGTCGCAAAAGCGGATGATACGGGAGGGAACCCTATATGGCAGATGTAACGACCTTTGATTCGCGCCTTCGTGTGGAGCGGGTGGTGCGCGACGGTTTGCAATGGCGCTCGGTGCACGAAGCACCGTTCGCCGTCTACGGCTTGATTTGGGAGGACGATCGTTTTCGTCGCATCCCCAAGGCGGTATCGTCCGCCGTCAGCGAGGGCGTGGATTACCTCAACGACAACACAGCGGGCGGTCGCGTGCGTTTTGCGACCGACAGCGATACGATCGCTGTCGACGTGACGCTCGTCGCCGTCGGCAAAATGCCGCACTTTGCGCTGACGGGCAGTGTCGGCTTCGATGTTTATACCGACGAGGGGGACGGCTATCGCTACGCCGGTACGCTCATCCCGCCGTTCGACGTGACCGAGCATTTTGAAGCGAAGGTGCATCTCGGGACGCGTCGCCGCCGCGAGGTGATGTTGCACTTTCCGCTGTACAGCGGCATTAAAGAATTGCTCATCGGTGTGAACGAGGACGCGACGCTCGAAGCGGGTGCTTCGTATGCCGATGCACGTCCCATCGCGTTTTACGGCTCGTCCATCACGCAAGGCGGCTGTGCTTCGCGCCCCGGCAACAGCTATCAGGCGATCGCCTCGCGCGAAATGAATTTTGATTTTGTCAACCTTGGATTTTCGGGTTGCGGTTGCGGTGAACCGTTGATGGCAGAGCATATTGCCTCCTTGCCGCTTCGCGCGTTTGTGCTCGACTACGACCACAACGCCCCGACCCCCGAACATTTGCAAGCGACGCATTTCGCGTTTTACGAGACGGTACGCCGCGCACATCCCACCATTCCCATCGTGATGATGACGCGCCCGACCTTCCGCTTGAACGGCGAAGAGCTTGCGCGTTTGGCGATCGTCAGGGAGACCTGCGAAAAAGCGCGGGCCGCAGGCGATACCGCGGTGTACGTGATCGACGGGCGCGAGCTCGTCGGCGAGGAACTCGCCGAGGTGTCGACGGTGGACGGCGCGCACCCGAACGACGCGGGATTTTATGCGATGGCCAAGCGTCTGATGAGAACATTAACGGAATGCTTATAATAAGGAGAGAAGACTATGAGATTTTGTGAGCGTTGCGGAAATCGACAACAAGAAGAGTGGGTGACCTGCCCGTATTGCGGTATGGTCAACGAAGCACCGTCTCAGCCGAGCGAACCGTTTGTGCCGCACACGCAGGTGGTGACGGTCGCACCGACGGAGGAGACGACCGAGACGGTCGCGCCGACGGTCGCGTCCCCTGTCCCCCCTCAGCCGACAAAGCGGTCGAACGAGAAAAAGCGGTTTGCCTGGTGGAAGCTGTTGATCGTGCTGGAACTTGCGGTGGCGGTGGGACTGTCGGCGTATGCGGCGGTTCTCGGCATCATGCACGCAAGCTCCTCTTCGTCGGGGAATGCGTCGTCGAACAAACCCACGACCGCCACGACCGCTCCAACCTCGTCGGACGAGAACTACGGGTTTGATTTTGATTTCGGGGACGAATACGACGTCGATTCCGATTTGGATTTGGATTTCGATTTCGACGAGCCGATCGTGCTGGATGTTTCGCTTGCGGATATCGGCTATTTCGATGAAGACGGCTACGTAAACCCGGCGCTCGGTCTGCGCTTTGAAACGCTGGACAACTTCCCCGTCGATTATGCGTTGATGGAAGACCTGGGAAGCGAGGACATCGAAGCGCTCTACGCCGGCGTGCAGGAAGGCCGCGGAAACGTGCTGGTGCTGTTCGCGGAAGAGACGACCCTGACGGCCGAGGAGTATGCCGAGCAGTACGTGAACGCCACTGCCGAGCAGTTCGGGGATGCCTCGATCGTGATCTCCGATGCGACGGTCAAAGCACTCGGCGGCGAAAAATTTTTGACGTACACGATGTACATCGACGGTCGTGTGGACTTTGTCGGCGTGATGAAGTACGGCGACAAAGCGGTCGTGCTCGATATCTACATCACCAACGAAACACAGCTGCAATCGGTGCTCAACGATATCCATCCGATGTTGGAGGCCCCGGCCTTCGACTATGATTTCGATTTGGACGGAGACACCTTCGCTTAATGTATCAAAAGATCGCGTTTCACTTTGAGAAACGCGATCTTTTTTTTGTTCGATTTTGGCAAACGGTTTTGGTGATATTTTGCGGTGCGTTTTCCATACTAACGACAGATTAAACAGCGGGATGGTGCGCACATGAAACAACGAAAACAACATCGGCGGCTGACGGCGCTGCTGTTGCTGACGGCGACGGCGATCGGCGGCATCGGCGGATATAAATGGCAAACCGAGTATGCCGTACCGCTTGTCAAAACGGCAACGGTCACGCGCGAAGCGGTGGAGGAAACGGCGATCTGCACCGGCAGTGTGCAGGCCGCCGAAAGCACGGTGGTGTATGTGTCGACTCCGTGCGTCGTCGGCAAGGTGGCGGTGCAAGAGGGCGATCGCGTCGAAGCGGGGGACGTGCTGTTTGCGGTGGATCGTCGTGCGACGCTCGCCATGGCGGTCAGCGCGGGAATGTCGGAAGATACGGCAACGCTCGCCTCAACGGCGGTGCCCGAAACGGTCACCGCTCCGCACAGCGGCGTGGTACGCGCGGTGAGCGCGACCGAGGGACAAACGGTACAAGCATCGACCCCGTGTGTCACCTTGTCCGAAAACGGCGACGTGGAGATCGCCGTGAGCATCCGTGAACGCTGGCTGCCGAAGATTGCCGTCGGACAAGAGGTGACGGTGAGCGGCGTGGCGTTTGCCAAACCGTACTACCGCGGAACGGTCAGCAAGATCGCCTCCTCGGCGCGCAGTCGCCTGATCGGTACGGCGAGTGAAACGGTCGTGGACGCGGTCATCACGCTGGTTCCCGAGGATATCGACGAGTCGCTCCTTGTGGGACTGACGGCCAAGGCGGCGGTGACGGTGGATCGATGGGAGGATGTGTTGCTCGTGCCGCACGATTGTGTGGTGCAACACGGCGACGGTACGGGTACGGTATACGTGGCGGAAAACGACACGGCGGTGCGAACGACCGTCACGCTCGGCAAAGAGTTTGCAAGCGGTGTGCAGGTGATCGCCGGCTTGCAGGAGGGACAAACGGTCGTCTGCGCTCCGGAAACGTTGTCGGGAGACGCGGTGCGTGTGAAAACGGAGGCGGCGTGATGGAGCTTTTGAGAGGAGCGGCGCGCCGTTTGTGGCGGCGTCGGTTGCGCAGTCTGCTCACGATGGGCGGTATCGTTATCGGCGTGGCGCTGGTGTCGGTGGTGACGGTCATCGGGGATGCGGGGCGCTTGACGGTGAACGGTGAATTGGAGAACATGGGGCTCGGCGGTCTTTCGGTCACCGCCTCGGGGCAAGCGGTCCTCGAAGAAGGCGGACTGCGTACTCTACGCGCGATGGAGGATGTGGATTCGGCGGTGCCGCTGATGTTGCAAAGTACGTCCGCGATCGGGCATGACGGCGGCACGCAATCGCTGATGATGTGCGGCATCGACAGCGGTGAAGTGCAGGCGATCGGCTTGGAGATTCGGTGGGGACGGTTGCTGTCGGCGGCGGATGTGGCGGGCGCGACCAACGTGTGCGTGGTGGATGCCGCGGCGGCACAGGCGCTCTTCGGGAGAGAAAACGTTCTCGGCAAGACGGTGCTGATGCCGATCGGCGGCGCGGAGGAAAGTTTCACCGTTGTCGGTGTCACGCAGGCGGGGAGCTTGCTGTTTCAAAACGTGGCGCAGATGATCCCCGGTATGGTTTACGTCCCCTATACCACGTTGCAACAGTTGACGGGGCGCGAGGACTTTGATCAAGTGGCGGTGCGCTTGAAGGATCCGTCTACCGCCGCGTCGGCGTCGGCACACATCGAACAGATGTTGTCGGCGACGGGCGGCAGCGGTTACCGTGCGGAAAATCTGTCCGCACAAAAGGATAAGCTGTCGGGTGTGATGGATATCGTGACGGCGGTGCTCATGGGCATCAGCGCGGTATCGCTCTTGGTGTCGGGACTGAGCATCATGACGATCATGATGGTGTCCGTCGGTGAACGCACACGGGAGATCGGGGTCAAGAAAGCGCTCGGCGCTACCGACGCGCGCATTCTGCGCGAGTTTATGACCGAAGCGCTGTTGCTGTCGATGGGCGGCGGCGTTCTCGGTGTGGCGCTCGGCACGGGCATTGCCTGCCTGGGACTCACGCTGTTCGGTGTGTCGCTTCCCTCGATCGTACCGTCCGTGTGGCTCGTCGTATTCGCGGCGGCGGTCGGCGTGGTGTTCGGGGTGTATCCCGCGCGCAAAGCATCGCGCCTCGATCCCGTTGAAGCGCTCCGTTGCGAATAATTCCCCCTTGACATTGCCTCGAAGTCGTGGTATTATAACAGCAGTAATATAACAGTTGTTATAAAAAAGGGGGCGGTTCTGTGCCACCGAAAATCAAGGTGCAAGCTTCCGACATTGTGGAGGCCGCGCTTGCGCTGGTGCGCGAGCAGGGCGCAGAGGCACTCAGCGCCCGCGCGGTCGCGGCGCGCCTTTCGTGTTCCACGCAGCCGGTGTTTTCCAATTTTCCGAACATGGACGCGCTCAAAGAAGCGGTGGTTTCGGCGGTGTACGCGCGGTTTCAAGAGGCGGTACAAGCGGAGCTGTCCCGCAAAGCCATGCCGTCGTACAAGGCGTACGGCATGGCGTACATCGAATTTGCAAAGGAAGAGCCGCACTGGTTTCGATTTTTGTTTGCGAGCGCGCGCTCGTCGCAGGAGTCCGACGTGAACCATTGGTCGCAGATGTTGCTCATGACTCCCGTGAACGGGGAGCGCGCCGAGCAATTTCACGCGGCCATGTGGATCTTTGTGCACGGATTGGCGGATCTGGTCTTGTCCGGTCGGCTGGAGCTGACCCGTGAGGAGATCTCCGCGCTCATTACCGACCAATATACACATTGGTATTACACCGAAAAGGAGGATGCTACATGACATCGGACATCATTCAAATTGAACGGTTGCACAAATCGTTCGGGCGCGTCAAGGCGGTGCAGGATGTCAGTTTTCGCGTTAAAGAGGGCGAGCTGTTTGCGTTTCTCGGCGTCAACGGCGCGGGCAAATCGACCACCATTTCGATCCTGTGCGGGCGTTTGAAAAAGGACGAAGGCACGGTGCGTGTGAACGGCTTCGATCTCGATCGCGACGGTTTTGTGTTCCAACGCGACCTCGGTGTCGTGTTTCAAAACTCAGTACTCGACAAACCGTTGTCGGTGCGGGCGAATCTCGAGAGCCGTGCCGCACTTTACGGCATCGTCGGTAAGGAATGCAAAGAACGCATTGCGGAGCTGGCGTCTCTGCTCGAGTTTGAAGATCTGCTCGCGCGTCCCGTCGGCAAGCTGTCGGGCGGTCAGCGTCGCCGCATCGACGTGGCGAGAGCGCTCATCCATCGCCCGAAGATCCTCATTTTGGACGAACCGACCACGGGCCTCGATCCGCAAACGCGCCGTCGCTTGTGGGACGTGGTGGAGGAATATCGCAAAGAGCAAGGCATGACGGTCTTTTTGACCACGCACTACATGGAAGAAGCGGCGGACGCGGACTACGTCGTCATCCTCGACAGCGGCAAGATCGCCGCCGAGGGCACACCGCTCGCGTTGAAAAACACCTACACGGGCGATTTTGTCACGTTGTACGGCGTGAGCGAGGACGACGTCAAAACGCTCGGTTATCCATATGAATCGCTCCGCGATGCCTTTCGTCTGTCGCTCCCCGATACGGCGGCGGCAACGAAGCTGATCGTCGAGCATCCGTCGTTGTTCACGGATTATGAGATCACCAAGGGAAAGATGGACGACGTCTTTTTGTCGGTGACGGGCAAGCGCCTGACGGGAGAGGAGGGAAAGGAATGACCGCGATGTTTATCAAGCGCAACATCCGCATGTTCTTTAAGGACAAAGGACTGTTCTTCACGGCGCTCATCACGCCGCTCATCCTTCTCGTGCTGTATATGACGTTCCTTTCCAACGTATATAAGGACAGCTTCCTGATGAGCATTCCGCAGGGGTTCGCGATCGAAGATACGCTCGTCAACGCGATGGCGGGCGGACAACTCGTGTCGTCGCTTCTCGCCGTGTGCGGTGTGACGGTGGCGTTCTGCTCCAATATGCTTATGGTGCAGGACAAGGTGACGGGTGCCGCGTGGGACTTCGGCATCACGCCGCTGCCTCCGTCCAAAAAGGCGCTCGGCTACTATGCGGCGAGCTTTGTGTCGACGCTTTTGATCTGCCTGATCGCGGCAGTGGCGGGCTTTGTCTATCTCGGCGCAGTGGGATGGTACTTATCCGTCGGTGACGTATGCCTCGTGCTGTTTGACGTATTGCTTGTCACGCTGTTCGGCACGGCGTTGTCGTCGCTGATCAATATGTTCCTCTCGTCGCAGGGACAGATCTCGGCGGTGGGAAGCATCGTCAGCTCCTGCTACGGTTTCATCTGCGGTGCGTATATGCCCATTTCGCAGTTTTCCGAAGGATTGCAAACGGTTCTCTCGCTGTTGCCCGGCACCTATATGACCTCCTTGCTTCGCAACCATTGCCTACAGGGCGTGTGCGCGGAAATGGAGGCGCAGGGCTTGCCCACCGAGGTGATCGACAGCCTGCGTGACGCGGTCGATTGCAACGTCTATGCGTTCGGCAACGCCGTGCCGGTCGAAACGATGTACGCCATCGTCGGCGGTACCGTGGCGGCACTGATCGTTTTGTACGTGGTGTTGCACAAGGTGCGCAAAAAATAAACGAAATAAAAAAGGGGGTTGACATTCCCCTTGCATAGTGGTATACTCATTGGGCAAACCAAGAAAAGCGTCGCCCGCTTTCACCTGCGGATTTCGTTCCCAGCAGGTTGATATTGTTGAGTTTCCACACGGAACAAGTGTCGAATCGCGGGCTGATGGTTTTCAGCCCGCGTTTTTGTTTATGAGTTGACGGAGGTGTGTTCACATCGCTACGAAAGAAACGCAAATCAATGAGCAGATCCGCGACGCGGAAGTCCGCGTGATCGGAGAAGACGGCGAACAGCTCGGCGTGATGTCCTCGCGCGAGGCACAAAAGATCGCCGATGAGCGCGAACTGGATCTGGTCAAGATCGCCCCGAATGCGGTGCCGCCCGTGTGCCGCATCATGGACTACGGCAAGTATCGCTTCGAGCAAGCCAAGCGCGAAAAGGAAGCTCGCAAGAATCAGCGCGTGGTCGAAGTCAAGGAAGTGCGCCTCGGTCTCAACATCGACGTGGCGGATTTCCAAACCAAAGCCCGTCACGCCATCCGCTTTGTGGAAGGCGGCGACAAAGTCAAGGTGTCGATCCGTTTCCGCGGTCGCGAGATGGGTCACCCCGAGATCGGTCAGGAGATCATGCAGCGCTTTGCCGAAGAGGTCAAAGAGTATGCGGTGGTCGAGAAGGCCGCCAAGATGGAAGGACGTCACATGCTGATGTTCCTCGCCCCCAAGCCCGCCAAATAACCGACATTTCGTCGTTTAGATTTTGGATTTGTTGAAAAATTAAAGGAGGATTCCCATTATGCCGAAGATCAAAACGCACAGCGGCGCGAAGAAACGCTTCAAGCTCAGCAAGAGCGGCAAAGTCGTTCGCGGCCACGCGTACAAATCGCACATCCTGAACAAGAAGACCACCAAGCGCAAGAGAAATCTGCGTAAGACGACCACGGCCGACAAGACCAATGTCGCTCAGGTCAAGCGCTTGATCCCCTACAAATAATCGCAGGAAACGGAGGTAATTCAACATGGCTCGTATTAAAGGCGCTCTCGCTACGCGCAAAAGAAGAAAGAAAGTTCTCAAGCTCGCTAAGGGCTACTATGGTGCAAAGTCCAAGCTCTTCAAGACTGCTAAAGAAGCGGTCATGAAGTCCGGCCAATATGCTTACATCGGCCGCCGCCTGAAGAAGCGCGACTTCCGTCGCCTGTGGATCACCCGCATCTCCGCTGCGGCGAAGATGAACGGCATGAACTACTCCACCTTCATGAACGGTCTGAAGAAAGCCGGCATCATGCTCAACCGCAAGATGCTCGCGGAGATCGCTGTCTCCGATCCGGCGGCGTTTACCGCGCTCGTCGAGAAGGCGAAGGCCGCATTATAATAAGCGACAACTGCGTCCGCCGATTTTCGGCGGGCGCTTGTTTGCTATTTTAGGAGCGCCGTTTTTCCCCCGAAAAGCGGCGAAAAATGAAACCCGAGGGGTGTTTTTGTGCAACTGACCAGCCGCGACAATCCGCGCATCAAAGAACTTCATAAATTGCTCAGCGATGCGCGCGCACGCAAGAAAAGCGGCTGTTTTGTCATCGAAGGTGCCCGCTTGTGTGAGGATGCGGTGCGCTCCGGCATCGAGGTCGTGTCTGCCTATGTGACGGAGTCGGCGGCTTCGCGCTATGCAACGGCGTGGAGTGCCGTTTCGCAAGCCGCGGCGCACAGCTTCACCGTGTCGGAGGAGCTCGGCTCCTCGCTGTCCGACACCGACACCCCGCAGGGGCTTTCTTGTGTGTGCCGCATGCCGAGTCCGTCGATCGCGACGGAAGAAAGCGGTGTGTGGCTGGCACTCGAGGACGTGCAAGACCCCGGCAACCTCGGCACCATCTTCCGCACGGCGGAGGCGCTCGGCGTGACCGGCGTGCTGTTGTCGAAGGGGTGCTGTGACCTCTACAACCCGAAGGTGCTCCGCGCGAGCATGGGCGGCGTGTTCCGCCTGCCGTGGCTCGTGCGTGAGGACTTTTCCGGGACGCTTCGTGCGTGGGGCGCGTCTCGCCCCGTGCTGGCGGCGGTGGTGGATGCGTCGGCACTCCCCATCATGCAAGCCCCCAAATCGGGGGCGGTCATCGTCATCGGCAACGAGGGCAACGGCCTCTCGGAGGAAGCGGTAGCGGCATCGACCCATCGCGTGACCATCCCGATGGCGGGTCGCGCCGAATCGCTCAACGCGTCGATGGCAGCGGGCATCCTGCTGTGGGAGCTGTGCCGCGAAGGGGGTCGCTCCGATGCGTGAGACCGCATACTGGGTCTGGCTTCAGCAGGCGCTCGGTGCGGGCGCACCGCAAGGTGCCGCGTTGCTGAAGGCGTTCGACAGCATCGAAGAGGTGTACGCCGCATCGGCGTATCCGTCGACGGTCGAATTGAGCCCCAAGCAACGCCGTGCGTTGCAAAACAAATCGTTGGATACAGCCGAGCGAGAACTTGAGATCCTGCAGTCGCTCGACGGATTTCTCATCATCCCCGGTGACGAAGAGTACGAAACCCTCTTCGAGGGGATGTATGCACCGCCCGTCATGCTCTACGGACGCGGTACGCGGTTCGACCCGTGTGATGTGCCGCGTGTGGCGGTGGTCGGTACGCGTCATCACGACGACAGCGGCGTGCTGGTGACCCGTCGCCTGAGCGCGGGTCTGGCGGCCGGTGGTGCTGTGGTGGTGAGCGGCGGCGCGGAAGGTCTCGACTGCGAGGCGTTATGCGCCGCGATGGATGCGGGCGGACGTTGCCTCTCGTTTCAGGCGTGCGGCATCGACGTGGAGTATCCCCGTGCCACGCAGTTCATGCGCGAACGCTTGCTTGCAAGCGGCGGTATGTTGCTTTCGGAATTCCCGATGGGATCGAAAGCGTACGGCTATCATTTTCCCATTCGCAATCGGTTGATCGCGGGGTGCACACTCGGCACGCTCGTGACCGAAGCGCCCTTGAAAAGCGGCGCATTGATGACGGCGAAATGGGCGAGAGAACAAGGGCGCGACGTGTTTGTCGCGCCGGGACCTGTGGGCGTCGAAAGCGCCGCAGGCAGTAACGAATTGCTCAAGGACGGCGCGACGCCCGTGACGGCAGCCGCCGATATCCTGATGACTTATGCACTGCGGTATCCGTTCGCGATCGATATCGAAGCGGCAGTGGAGGCGGAAGAACACGCCGCCGCACTTCTGCATGACGAACGAAACGACCGCGCACCGCTCTCTCCGTTGCCTGCGCGCACGGTACTCTCCGTGGCGCAACCGCCGGAGGAGACGGTTCCCGTGCCGTGTCCCGAAACCGCTTCGGACGAAGCCAAGGCGGTGTATGCCGCTCTCCTTTCGGGCGGACAAACGGCGGCAGAGCTGTCGCGCTCGACCGCACTTCCGCTTTCCCGCGTGTTGACCGCGCTGACGATGTTGGAGCTTGGCGGTACGGTGCGTTGCACCGCCGGACAGCGGTATGAGCTGTTGTCGTAAAAACGGCAACGATTTTTCACAAAACAGTGAGGAAATTCCTATGACGACATTGATTATTGTGGAGTCACCCAGCAAGGTGAAAACCGTTCAAAAATATTCGGGGGAGAACTACCGTGTGATGGCCTCGGCGGGTCACATCCGCGACCTCCCCAAAACACTGCTCGGTGTGGACATCGAGCATGGTTTTAAACCGCGTTACGTGGACATCCCCGGCAAATCCGCCCTGATCCGTCAACTCAAAGCGGCGGCGGCGGATTGCGACCGCGTGCTTCTCGCGACCGACCCCGACCGCGAGGGTGAGGCGATCGCGTGGCACTTGGCGCAGATCCTCGACGTGGACGGCGAACAACCCTGCCGCATCGCGATCACCGAGATCACCAAGACGGGCGTGACGCAGGGCTTGTCCAATCCCCATCCGCTCGATATGAATCTGGTCAACGCCCAGCAGGCGCGCCGTATTCTCGACCGCATCGTCGGCTACAAGATCAGCCCGTTCCTGTGGAAAAAGATCCGCAAGGGTCTTTCGGCAGGACGCGTGCAATCGGCGGCGGTGCGCATCGTGGTGGATCGCGAGGAAGAGATCCGTGCGTTCGTCAGCGAGGAATACTGGACGATCGACGCGGCGCTGTCCGTCACCGCGAAGGGTAAGCGCTTCCCCGCAAAGCTCCATGGGGATGCAAGCGGCAAGCTGTCCGTGACAAACGCCGATCAATCGGATGAGATCCTGACCCGTTTGCAAAACGCGACCTACACGGTGCAGTCGGTCAAGCGCGGCACCCGTCGCTTGCAACCCGCACCGCCCTTCATCACCTCGACGCTCCAGCAGGAAGCGAACCGTCGCCTCGGCTTTGCGGCGCGTCGCACGATGCAGGCGGCGCAGGAACTGTATGAAGGCGTGGAGGTCGAAGGCATCGGCGCGACCGGTTTGATCACCTACATGCGTACCGACAGTCTGCGCATTTCCGAAGAGGCGCGTGCCGCCGGCAACACCTACATCAAGGAGACGTACGGCGACAGCTACCTTCCCGAAAAACCGCGCTATTTCAAAACCAAGGCGAGTGCACAGGATGCGCACGAAGCGATCCGCCCGTCCATGCCGTCGCTCACCCCCGATCGTGTGAAATCGTCGCTCACCCCCGATCAGTACAAGCTCTACAAGCTGATCTGGGAGCGTTTTATTGCCAGCCTCATGGCCAACTGTGTGCAGGACACCTGCCAGGTGGAGATCGAGGCGGCGGGCTATATTTTCAAATCCTCCGGTTACACGGTGCGCTTTGACGGCTTTACGACGCTGTATTCGGAAGCCAAGGACGAGCAGGACGAGGACGGCAGTGCTTTGCCGCCCCTCGAAGAGGGTCAGACGCTGGTGCTTCGCGATCTGGCAGGCAACCAGCACTTCACCCAGCCGCCCGCGCGCTACACCGAAGCGACGCTCGTCAAAGCGTTTGAAGAAAAGGGCATCGGTCGTCCGTCGACCTACGCCCCCACCATTTCCACCATCCTCTCGCGTGAATACATCGAGCGCGAGGGCAAATCGCTCAAGCCGACGGCACTCGGAGAGATCACGACGCAGTTGATGAAGGAGCAATTCCCGAACATCGTCGACGTGCAGTTCACCGCCCAGATGGAAGAGGGTCTCGACAACGTCGAAAACGGCGAGATCGACTGGGTCGCGGAGCTTGAGAAGTTCTACGGCGATTTCAAAGAGACTCTGCGAACAGCGGAAGCGTCGCTGACGGGCGAACGCATTAAGATCCCCGAGGTGGAAAGCGACGTCATCTGCGAAAACTGCGGTCGCAAGATGGTCATCAAATCGGGACGCTTCGGCAAGTTCCTTGCTTGCCCCGGCTATCCTGACTGCAAAAACACCAAACAGCTTGTGGAAGTGACCAAGGGACTTTGCCCGAAGTGCGGCGGCACGATCGTGGCGAAGAAGAGCAAGAGCAACCGCAAATTCTTCGGTTGTTCGAACTACCCGAAGTGTGACTTCGTGACGTGGAACGAGCCGGTGTCGGATGTGTGTCCGACCTGCGGCAAGACGATGTTCCGCAAGAAGGGCAAGAACGGCGGCGTGTTCTGCGCGACCGAGGGATGCACGCAGAAGGGAGAATCCCAATGAGAGCCATCGTGATCGGCGGCGGTCTTGCCGGTTGTGAGGCGGCGTGGACGATGGCGAATCGCGGTGTCGACGTGACCTTGTACGAGATGAAGCCGCAGCGGTTTTCGCCGGCGCACAAGTCGCAGGGACTCGCGGAGCTTGTGTGCTCCAATTCGCTTAAGGCGGCGCGTCTGGGCAGTGCCGCGGGACTTCTCAAGGAAGAGATGCGGCGGCTCGGCTCGCTGTGCATGCAGGTGGCAGATACCTGTGCCGTGCCGGCGGGCGGTGCCTTGGCGGTGGATCGCGATGCATTTTCTGCGGGCGTGACGGCGGCGATCGAAGCGCACGAGCGCATCGCCGTGGTGCGCGAGGAACTCACCGCTCTTCCCGAAGACGGCGTTGTCGTCGTGGCATCGGGTCCGCTGACGTCGGATGCCCTTGCCGAAAAGCTGACCGCCCTGTGCGGTGAGGGATTGCATTTTTACGATGCCGCCGCTCCCATCGTGACGGCGGAGAGCGTCGATATGTCGTCGGCGTTTTGCCAATCGCGGTACGACCGCGAAGAGGGCGACTGCCGCGACACCACGGGCGATTACATCAATTGCCCCATGAACAAAGACGAGTACGAAGCGTTTTGGGAAGCGCTTGTCACCGCCGAGCGCGCGCCGCTGCATGAATTTGACGACGCCGCTCAACCGACGGTGTACGAAGGATGTATGCCCATCGAGGTGCTCGCCTCGCGCGGTAAGGACGCGATCCGCTTCGGGCCGATGAAACCCGTCGGCTTGCGCGACCCGCGCACGGGACATCGCCCGTGGGCGGTGTTGCAGCTTCGCGCGGAGAACCGCGAAGGCACGCTTCGCAACCTCGTCGGGTTTCAAACCAACCTGAAATTCCCCGAGCAAAAACGGGTATTCGGCATGATCCCGGCACTCAAAAACGCCGAATTCATGCGCTACGGTGTGATGCACCGCAACACCTTTCTCGACTCGCCTCGGTTGCTGACGGCAGGCTTCTGCCTGAAACAAGAACCGCGTCTCTACTTTGCAGGACAGATGACGGGTGTCGAAGGGTATATGGAGTCGGCGTCATCCGGGATCCTTGCCGGACTGAATGCCGTCGCCGCGATGAGCGGGATGCCGCATTTCGTGTTGCCGCGCGACACGATGATGGGTGCGCTGTCGCATTACATCAGCGAATACGAAGGAAACGATTTTCAACCGATGGGTGCGAACTTCGGCGTATTGCCGCCGATCGAGCCGCACATCCGCGACAAGAAGCAACGCTACGAGGCGCTCAGCGCCCGTGCGCTCGACTCGCTTCACAAGGCGATGTCCGCCCATCCGTTGTTTGACCGAAATCAAGAAAAGTGAGGGACAAGACTATGCGTATTATTGTAGATGCCTTCGGCGGTGACAACGCACCGCTCGAAATTATCAAGGGTGCCGCGATGGCGGTCAAGGAATACGGTCATACCGTGATCCTGACCGGCAACGAGGCGGTCATCCGCAAGACGGCAGAGGATAACGGCATTGCACTCGACGGCATGGAGTTCATCGATTGTGACGACGTGATCACGATGCACGATGCGCCGCGCTCCATCCTGCGCGAGCATAAGAGCTGCTCGATGGCGGTCGGCATGAAAGCGCTTGCCGACGGCACGGGCGATGCCTTTGTGTCTGCGGGCAACACCGGCGCTCTGCTGGTGGGCGGTACGTTCCTTGTCAAACGCATCAAGGGTGTGTCCCGTGCGGCACTCGCCGCCATCATGCCCACCAACGACGGTCCCGTCATGATGGTCGATGCGGGTGCGAACGTGGAATGCCGTCCGGAGATGTTGCGCCGCTTCGCGCAGATGGGCAGCATCTATATGACCGATGTCATGGGCAACGGCAAGCAAGCGCGCGTCGGTCTGCTCAACGTCGGCACCGAAGATGAAAAGGGCGGCGAACTGCAACAAAAGACGTTCGCTCTGCTCAAAGAGACCGACCTGAACTTCATCGGCAACGTCGAGGCGCGTCAGGTGCCGTTCGGCGAGGCGGATGTCGTGGTGGCGGACGGCTTTGCGGGCAACACGCTCCTCAAGACGATGGAAGGCACCGCCGATCTCATCGTGCAAAAGATCAAGGGTGTGTTCAACAGCAACCCGATGACGAAGATCGCCTATCTGCTCGTCCAGTCGAAAATGAAGGCGTTTAAGAAACTGCTCTCCACCGACGAATACGGCGGAGCACCGTTGCTCGGCTTGAAGAAGCCCGTCATCAAGACGCACGGCAACTCCAAGGCGAACGCCGTCAAGAACGCGATCCGCGTGGCGGCGGAATTTGCCGCAGCGGACGTCATCGGCAAGATCGAAGCGGTGGTCGCCGCGGACGCAGACGAAGGGGCGGACGACGGCGAATGACGGTATTCGAGGCAACCAAGGACTTTTTGTGCGAGCGTTGTGGCTGTCATCCCGATGACGTGGAGCTGGCGGCAACGTTTGACGCATTGAACGTGGCGGATTTCGAACGCGAAAGCTTGGCGCTTCTGCTGAGCGAAGCGTTCGAGATCGAGGTCCCCTCCGACGAGCTGTTTGCGTTTGAGACGCTCGAAGATCTGGTGGGGTATATTGAGGATCGGTTTTAACGTAAGGAACGGTGAAACATGGAACAGCAAGCATGGATGGATCGCTTAGGGTATACGTTTCAAGATCCGACGTTGCTCACAAAAGCGCTCACCCACTCGTCTTATGCCAACGAGGGCAAGCGCGATCTGCAAAGCAACGAGCGGTTGGAATTTTTGGGCGATTCGGTGCTCGGCATGATCGCGGCGACGTATTTGTTTGAGAACGACGCGAGCAGTGAAGGCGAGCTGACCAAGCTCCGAGCCTCCATCGTCTGCGAACAGGCGCTCAGCTCCTATTCGCGTGAACTCGGCATCGGGGAGCAGTTGCTCCTCGGTAAAGGCGAGCGGATGAACGGCGGCCGTGAGCGCGCGTCGATTCTGGCGGACGCATTTGAAGCGGTGCTGGCGGCGATCTATCTGGACGGCGGCATGGAGGCGGCAAGAACCTTTGTGCTCCCCTTTTTGATCAAGGAGATCGCCGCGCAACGCCGTCGCCATTTCAAAGACTACAAAACGCAACTGCAGGAGATCGTGCAACAAACGCCCGAAGAAAAGTTGCACTATGTGCTTGTGGGCGAAAGCGGCCCCGACCACAGCAAGCGCTTTGCCGTGGAGGTGCATCTCAACAGCAACGTCATCGGCAAAGGTCACGGCAAGAGCAAAAAGGAAGCCGAACAATTGGCGGCACGCGAAGCGCTGAAGTTGATGGGTTATGACGACTGAAGCGCGGCACGCGAACATCGCGCTCTTTGTGCCACACGCGGGCTGCCCGCACGATTGCGCGTTTTGCAATCAGCGCACCATCGCGGGAGTCAGCCGTCCGCTGACCCCGTCGGAGGTGACGGCGGCGTGTGAGCGCGCGCTCGACACCCTCGGCGACCGCACGGCGCAGATCGCGTTTTTCGGCGGGAGCTTCACGGCGATCGACCGCGAGTATATGGTGTCGCTTCTGGAAGCGGCACAGCCGTTTTTGAAGGAGCGCCGCATCGAAGGCATCCGCATTTCGACCCGTCCCGATGCCATCGACCGCGAGGTGCTTGAGGTGCTCCGGAGGTACGGTGTGACGGCGATCGAACTCGGTGCGCAAAGCATGGATGACACGGTACTGTCCCGTTGCGGGCGCGGTCACACGGCGAAAGCGGTGGAAGACGCGGCACATCTCATTCGGGAATACGGCTTTTCGCTCGGTCTGCAGATGATGACGGGGCTTCCCGGCGATACCGCCGCCGGTGCGATGGAAACGGCCAAAAAACTCGCGTTATTGCATCCCGACACGATGCGGATCTATCCGACGGTGGTGCTCAATGGCACGGCACTCGCCGATAGGATGCGTCGCGGCGAATATGTACCGCCGACATTGGATGAGTCAGTGGAACTGTGTGCACAACTGCTTCACTATTTTGAGCGCGTATGCGGCATTCGCGTCATTCGTCTCGGACTGCACGACGGTACTTCCTTACGAGAGCAAGCGATCGCGGGGGCGTATCATCCGGCGTTTCGCGAGCTTTGCGAGGGACAACTGTATGTGAACACCGCCATGGCGGTGCTGACACGCATGGGTCCCTGCGACACGTCTCGCACGGTGCGCGTGAACCCGAAAGCGGTTTCCAAACTGATCGGACAGCGAAAATGTCATCTCGCGCGGTTTCGTGAGCGCGGTTTTTGTATAGAGGTTAAGGGCGACCCCGCCGTCCCGTTGTGGGAGGTGGCGGTCGATGAGAAAGGAACATCGGTATGATTTTAAAAGCATTGGAGATCCACGGCTTCAAATCGTTCCCCGACAAAACGGTGCTGACCTTCGGTCAGGGTATCACCGCCGTTGTCGGACCGAACGGAAGCGGTAAATCCAATATCAGCGACGCCATCCGTTGGGTGCTCGGTGAGCAATCCGCCAAGAACCTGCGCGGCGCCAAAATGGAGAGCGTGGTGTTTGACGGCACCGCTGCGCGTCGCGGCATGGGCTTCGCGGAGGTGACCTTGGTCATCGACAACACCGCTCGTACGCTCGATCTGGACGAGGACGAAGTGCGCGTCACCCGTCGGTACTACCGCTCGGGCGACAGCGATTATATGCTCAACAACGCGACGGTGCGTTTGAAGGACATCCAGATGCTCTTCATGGACACCGGTCTCGGTCGTGACGGCTATTCCATCATCGGGCAGGGACGCATCGGCGACATCGTCGCCTCGAAGTCCGAAGAGCGTCGCGAAATTTTCGAGGAAGCGGCGGGCATTGCGAAATATCGCTACCGCAAGAATGAGGCAGAGCGCCGCCTGCGTGCGGCGGAGGACAACCTGCTTCGCCTGCGCGACATTGTGCAGGAGCTCGAAGAGCGCGTCGGACCGCTCGGACAGCAAGCCGAAAAAGCGAAGAAATTCCTTGTGTTTGCGCAGGAAAAGAAGGATCTGGAGATCGGTCTGTGGTTGCACACCATCGACCATTCCCGCACGATCCTGCGCGAGCTGTCGGATAAGCTCGAACTCGCGCGCACGCAATACGATGCTGCCGGCGATGAGATCGAGCGCATCGAGGCGGAAAGCGAAGCGTCGTCGCAGGAGATCGAGCGTTTGCTTGTGCAGATGGACGAGATCCGTCGCGGCGGTCAACTGCTCGAAGAGCAGGCGGCACTGCTCGACAGTCAGGCGGCGGTGCGCCGCAACGACCAGCTCCACAACGCCGAAAACGCGGCGCGCATGGAGCAGGAGATCGCGCAGTCGCATCAAGGCGCGCAAGCGCTCGATGCCGAGGAGCAAGAGAAAAACGACCAGATCCGTCAACGCCGCGAGGCGGTGGCTCACGAGACCGAACAGCAATGTGCGCTGAATGAGCAACTGCAGGAATTGATCCGCAACGCCGATTCGGTGTCGGGGCAGATGGAAGACCTGAACAAACAAGCCGCCGCTCTGGCGGATGAACTGTCCGATTGCCGCGTGGCAACGGTCACGAACGAAAGCACGCTGTCCGAGATCACGACGCGTCTGTCGACGATTTTGGCGGATGTGACCGAGTTCAATGTCCGTCGCGACACCGCCAAGGCGGCGTGTGCGGAGTGCCAAACGGCGCTCGATTCCTGCCGTGAGACGGTGCAGTCGCTCCAAAACGCGGCAAGCGGTTGCGAGATGCGCGCCGTCAGCCGTGAGGAAAAGGCGCAAAAAGCCCTGACCGAAGCGCAACAGCTCGGTCTGGACGCCGAAGAAACGGTGCGCCGTATCCGCATTTTGGAAGAGATGGAACGCAGTATGAGCGGTTTTGCCGACAGCGTCAAGACCGTGATGAAGCAGAGCGCGCGCGGCGTGCTTCGCGGTATCCACGGTCCCGTGTCGCAACTGTTTAACACCGAAGCGGAATACGCCCTCGCCATCGAAACGGCGCTCGGCAACACCGCGCAGAACATCATTTGTGACACCGAAAACGATTCCAAGCGCGGCATCGCGCATTTGAAAGAAACCAAAGGCGGACGCGCCACCTTTATGCCTCTCGAGACCATCAAGGGTCGCGAGTTGGAAGAAAAGGGACTGGAGGACGCGTTCGGTTTTGTCGGCATTGCCTCCTCTTTGGTGCAGTGCGACAAGAAATACGAAGACATTGCGCGTCAGCTCCTCGGACGCACCGTCGTGGCGGAAGACCTCGACTGTGCGGCGAGCATCGCCCGTAAATATCAGCACCGTTTCCGCGTGGTGACGCTGGACGGTCAGGTGGTCAATGCGGGCGGTTCGATGACGGGCGGTTCGAGCGTCAAGAGCGCGGGTCTTATGTCCCGTCGCGCCGAGATCGAGCGCCTGCAGGAGAAGAGCGCGCAGTTGAACAAAAAGCTCGAAGAAGCGAAGGCGCGTCAGCGTACCGCCGAGCAGGAAGCCGCCGAAGCCAAAGCGCAATGGAACGGCACGCTCGCCGAGCTGTCCACCGCGCAGGAAGATCTCATCCGCTTTGAAGCGGAGTTGCGTCGCCTGACCGAGCAGAGCGATCTGCTCGAAACGGCGGCCGCCGATCGCGACAAGGAAACGGCATCGTTGCAAGAGCGCGCCGCTGTCTGCCGCGAGGCGATCGCCTCCGCCGCCAAGCGCCAAGAGCAGGTCTCCGAAAAGCAACAACAGCTCAACGCTCAGATCGAAGAACTCGCGGGCGGTCGCCGTGAACTGCAAGAACAGCGCGAAGCGTTCGGCGAGCAGATCGCCGATTGCAAGCTTCGCGCGGCGACGCTCACCGCGGAGATCGAAGCCATCGAGCTGTCGTTGAAGGAGCTCGACGTGCGCCGCAACGATGCGGAAGGTTACCGCGCGGGACTTCGCCGTCAAATCGAAGAACTCGCCGAAGCGTCCGCCCGCATCGACAGCGAAGTGGCGGTGCTCGAAGCGAACGCCGCCGATCTGCGCAGTCAGGTCAAGCAGGGCGAGGAACGCGTGTCGGCGCTCAGCACCCGCCGTACCGAGATCGAAGCGCGTCAAACCTCCTATCGCCAGTATTCGCGCGAGAAAGCCGAAGAGCGCGAGCTCGCGGGTCGTGAAGTGGCGCGTTTGGAGGAAAAGCAAGAAACCGCACAGCGGCAGGCGACCGAAGTGGAAACCAAGCTGCTTGAGGAATACGAATTGACCCGTGCAGCGGCGGCGGAGCTCGTGCCGCCCATCGAGGATGTGACCGCGTCGTCGCGCCGTTTGCAGGAGCTGAAGAACAAGATCCGCGCCCTCGGAAGCGTCAACGTCGAGGCCATCGAAGAATTCAAAGAAGTCAGCGAACGCTATGCGTTCCTCTCCGCGCAGGTCAACGACGTGGAGGTCTCCAAGAAGGAGCTTCTCTCGCTCATCAACGACCTGACCGGACAGATGCAGACGATGTTCGTCGAACGCTTCAATCAGATCAATCAGCAGTTCGGGCAGGTGTTCAGCGAGCTGTTTGAGGGCGGTAAAGCGATGCTGTCGCTGACCGACCCCGAGGATGTGCTCAACACCGGTATCGAAATGCACGTGCAACCGCCCGGCAAGAAGATCCTGCATCTTGAAGCGCTCTCCGGCGGTGAAAAGGCGCTGGTCGCCATCGCGCTGTTGTTTGCGATCCTGCGCGTGACGCCGTCGCCGTTCTGTGTGCTCGACGAGATCGAAGCGGCGCTCGACGATGTCAACGTCGATCGCTACGCGCAGTATCTGCGCCGTATGTGCGATCGCACGCAGTTCATCGTCATCACGCACCGTCGCGGTTCGATGGAAGAAGCGGACGTGCTCTACGGTGTCACCATGCAGGAAAAGGGTGTTTCGAAGCTGCTCGAACTGCGTGTGGGCGAGCTGGAAGAGAAGCTCGGCATCGAAGTGCACTAACGATAAAAGGGGGATCCCGTCATGGGTTTTTTCAGTAAAATTGCCTCCGGTCTGAAAAAGACCAGAGATTCGATCATGGGTTCCGTCAACTCCATGCTCAAATCGTTCACCAAGATCGACGAAGAGCTGTTTGAGGAGCTGGAGGAGATCCTGATCATGGGTGACGTGGGCGCTGCGACCTCCGCGCGCATCTGCGAACAGCTTCGCCGTCGTGTGAAGGAAGAGGGCGTGACCGATCCCGATGAGGTCAAACGCCTGCTCAAGGAGATCGCCGCCGAAATGCTCAGAGGCGGTCAGGAACTGCACGTGACCACCAAGCCGTCGATCATCCTGGTGATCGGTGTCAACGGTGTCGGCAAGACGACCACCATCGGCAAGATGGCGGCTAAGTTCGTCGGCGAGGGTAAAAAAGTCGTGCTCGGCGCGGCGGATACGTTCCGCGCCGCCGCCATCGAACAGCTTGACATCTGGGCCAAGCGTTCGGGTGCCGACATCGTCAAGCACGCGCAGGATGCCGATCCGGCGGCGGTGGTATTTGACGCTATCGCCGCGGCGAAGGCGCGTCAGGCGGACGTGGTCATCTGCGATACCGCCGGTCGTCTTCACAACAAATCCAATCTCATGAACGAGCTTGCCAAGATCAGCCGTGTGATCGAGCGCGAACTGCCCGATGCCGATCGCGAGGTGCTGTTGGTGCTCGACGCGACCACCGGTCAAAACGCCGTCAACCAGGCGCGTGAATTCAAGAATGCCGCCGGCATCACCGGCATCGTGCTCACCAAGCTCGACGGCACGGCGCGCGGCGGTGTGGTGCTGGCGATCCGCGAGGATCTGCAGGTACCCGTCAAGTTCGTCGGTGTCGGCGAAGGCGTTGACGATCTGCAACCGTTTGATCCCGATGAGTTCGTGGAGGGTCTGTTCGGCGAGTGATCGCTTACCCTAAGGAGACGAAACGTATGCGCTATATTGTGGCAACACATAATAACAAGAAATTGAACGAGCTTTCGCGTATCCTGGTGCCGCTCGGCATCGAGGCGGTCACCGACCGCGATTTGGGACTGTCGCTTCCCGAGGTGGAAGAGAACGGCGCGACCTTCGAGGAGAACGCGTTTTTGAAAGCGGATTCCGCGTGCCGCGCGACCGGTTTGCCCGCCATTGCGGACGATTCGGGTCTGTGCGTGGACGCGCTCGACGGCGCTCCCGGACTCTATTCGGCGCGTTTTGCGGGCGAGGGTGCCACCGACGCGGAAAAGATCGAAAAACTGCTCACAGCACTTGAGGACGTGCCCGAAGAGAAGCGCACCGCGCGCTTCGTGTCGGCGATTTGTTGCGTGTTTCCCGATGGAAAGACGCTGTATGCACGCGGCGAATGTGAGGGTGCGATCGCGTTTGCTCCGTCGGGCGAGGGCGGCTTCGGCTACGATCCCGTTTTTGTGACCGACGGCAACAGCTTTGCACAAATGACCGCCGAGGAAAAAGATGCGGTGTCCCACCGCGGACGCTCGCTCCGCGCCTTTTCCAAGGTGCTTGAAACCTACTTACAGCAAGGAGAATAAGGTATGACCAGTAAACAACGCGCCTATCTGCGCGGTTTGGCAAATTCGCTCGATCCCATCGTGCACGTCGGCAAGGGCGGCGTGTCCGATGCGATGAAGAAGCAAGCGGACGATGCGCTCACGGCGCGCGAGCTGATCAAGGGTCGCGTGCTCGAGACGGCACCGCAGACGGTCAAAGACGTGGCGGCGGAGATCGCCTCGGCGGTGGGAGCCGATGTGGTGCACGTCATCGGACGCACCTTCGTGCTCTATCGTCGCAACGAAAAAGAACCGACGATCGTGCTTCCGAAGGCGTGATCGTTTTATAAGACAAGGCAAGGAGGGGAGCGGCTTGAAGATCGGCATATTCGGTGGGAGCTTTGATCCTATCCACAACGGTCATACGGCGCTGGTACACGCGATGGCAGAGGCACTGGCGCTCGACCGCGTCGTTCTCATGCCTACGGGGATCGCTCCGCATAAGGTCAAGAAAACGGCGACCTCCGACGAGGATCGCCTGACGATGTGCCGTCTGGCAACAGCCGGCGATCCGCTTCTTGAAGTTTCGGACTTCGAGATCCGTAAAGGCGGCGCGAGCTTCACCGTCGACACGCTCGAAGCCATGCATGAACAGTACCCCGACGACACGCTCTATCTGCTGATGGGCGCGGATATGTTCTTGACGCTGACCACGTGGAAGCGGTTTGAAGACATCGTGAAGCTTGCCGTGCTCTGCACCGTCCCGCGTGACGAGGCAAATGCCGAGGAACTCCGCACATACGCCGAGATGCTGTGCACATTCGGAGCACGGTGCGAGGTGGTCGATGCACCGCTTTATGCGGTGTCCTCTACCGAGGTGCGCGCCTCGGTGGAAAACGGAGCATCGACGGAGAAATGGCTTTCGAAAGCGGTGTCCGATTACATCCGCAAACGCGGTCTGTATCGCGGGGAGGCGACCGTCGACCCCGACAAACAGTATCTGGAAATCTTGCGTGCACGCCTGCGACCCGACCGCTTTGAACATTCGCTTTGCGTGGCGGCGGAAGCCTATCGCCTGGCACAGCGTTGCGGGGCCGATCCCGATAAGGCGTATACGGCCGGTTTGTTGCACGATATTATGAAAAATACAAAACCGCAACTACAGTTGCAAATTCTGAAAGATTTTGATATACTGTTAGATGCTGTGGAGCAAGGTTCCCCAAAATTGTGGCACGCACGAAGCGGTGCGGTGTATGTGCAAAAGGTGCTCGGCGTGGAGGATGAAGAGATCCTCACGGCGATCCGTTACCACACCACGGGACGTGCCGGCATGGGCTTGCTCGAGAAAGTGCTGTTTTTGGCGGATTTCACTTCGGCGGATCGCGTGTATGACGATGTCGATGTGATGCGCCGCCTGGTGGATGAGGATATGGAACAAGCCATGCGGTATGCACTCGGTTACACCGTTCGCGATCTGGCGAAAAAGGGTGCCCCCATCCATCCCGACACCGTGGAATTGTATAACGAATTGGCTCTCAAAAGGAGTGTGAATTGATCATGGCAAAGGACAGACGCAACAAAGCGCCTTCGCGTTTGGATCTGGAAAACGAGGTTCGCGCCGACAAGGAGCGCCGCGCCTCGCGTGCGACACCGCCCCCCAAGGTGACGCGCCCGTCACCGTCCAAAGCGCCCCAACCGCGCAAAAAGAAAAAGAAGAAGCTGTCGCGTGCGGCGATCATCATCTATTCGGTGCTTGCGGCGTTGATCGTGTTGCTGATCGTGACGCTGATCGTCGGCGGCATTTATTTCGTGCAACAGTTTGACACGCAGGCGCCCACCCGCGATCCGGTTTCGCCGATCGATCGGGACACGACGCCCATCGCCCGTCGGGAAAAAGTCGGTTACTATCTGTTCGGCATCCTCGGAGAGGGCCACACCGACAGCACGACGATGCTGTCCGTGGTGTGCCACGATAAGGTCAACAAGACGGTGAACGTGCTTGAGCTTCCCGCCTCGACCTATCTGGAGACAGGCGACAATTGGAAGGTGGATACGCTCGGTAAGGTCTACGCCAACCCGAAAGCACTCGATTGGTGCGACACCTGCAAGAAGCGTCTGTATGCACCGGAGATCACCGAAGGCGAAGAATCCGCGACCCACACCGAATGCGGCACGATCGTCACCTCCAAAAAGGGTTCTGCGATCGGCGGCATCGTGGACTTTATCAACGATCAGCTCGGTTTGCCCATCGATGAATATTGCATCCTTGAGCCCGAAAGCCTCGAGATCCTTGTCGACAGCGTCGGCGGCGTGGACGTGGAGCTCAGCTCTGCGCGTATGCTCGGAGATATCAACTACGAGCCCGGCGTGCAAACGCTGACCGGCCCGGCGGCAGTGGACTTTATCCTCGAATCCGAGGGCGCTCAGCGCACCGCCAATCAGCGCGAGGTGCTCGGTGCGTTGCTGGTGCGTTTGCAACGTATGTCCGACGAAGACATCAACGCCAAGGTGGCAGAGGATCTGATGGATTCCGAACACCCGATGCGCACCGATCTGGCATTTTCCGAAACGCTGAAAAACGATGAGATCACGGCGCTCATTTCCTCGTTCAAGGACGTGGCGCTCGACAAGATAACGGTTCGTATGTTGCCCGGCGAGTCGACCTACGACAGCGAGGGTGATCACGTGTTCTCGGCACACAAGCAGGAATTGCTCGATCTGCTCAACGCATCCTACAATCCGCACGGCGAACCGATCGTGATGACGGATCTTCTGATCCCCGAACTTTCGAACACTGTGTCGGCGGACCTGCGTCAAGGCACGCTCAACCAATACGTTTCCGATCAGGTCGGCACGATCCTCGATACGGAATAATCCCCGAACAAACAGGAGGCGGACGTATGACCGCAAATGCAAAAAACATCGCCGCATTGGTGGTGAGATCGCTCGACAAGCACAAGGCGCGTGACATCCGCGTGATCGACGTGGAGGACGTGACGTCCATTTGCGATTGCTTCGTGATCGCGCACGGCAACAGCTCCACGCAGGTGCGTGCCCTGAGCGATTATGTGGAGAAGGAACTGAAGGAACAACACGGCATCGATCCGTTGCGCACCGAGGGGTATCAATCCTCGAGTTGGGTACTCGTCGATTACGGCGAGGTGATCGTGCACGTCTTCAATGAAGAGACGCGCGGATTCTACGATCTGGAGCGCCTTTGGAAGGACGGCACGGATGTGGATATTGCCGAATTTATTGATAACGAGGAGACGACCTGAATGAAGCGCTACGAACCTGCACAAATTGAGAAAAAATGGCAGGACATCTGGGACAAGACCGATGCCTTTGCCGCCACCGAAGATTACAGCAAGCCGAAGTTTTATGCGCTTGTCGAGTTCCCGTACCCGTCGGGTGCCGGTATGCACGTCGGTCACATCAAGGCCTATTCCGGTTTGGAAGTCGTCAGCCGCAAACGCCGCAAGCAGGGCTACAACGTCCTGTTTCCGATCGGCTTTGATGCCTACGGCCTGCCGACCGAAAACTACGCCATTAAGACGGGCATCCATCCCCGTCAGGTCACCGACCAAAACATTGCGCGCTTCACCGAACAGCTCAAGCGCGTCGGTTTCTCGTTCGATTGGTCGCGCGTGATCGACACCACCGAAGAAGAATACTACAAGTGGACGCAGTGGATCTTCCTCAAAATGTTTGAGAACGGTCTGGCGTTCCGCGACAAGACGCTTGTGAACTATTGCCCGAGCTGTAAGGTCGTCCTCTCGAACGAGGATTCCCAGGGCGGCAAGTGTGACATCTGCCACAGCGACGTGGTGCAACGCTCCAAGGACGTGTGGTATCTGCGCATCACCGAGTACGCCGACAAGCTGCTCGAAGAGCTCGACGAGCTCGATTATCTCCCCAACGTCAAACTGCAACAGCGCAACTGGATCGGCAAGTCGACGGGCGCGTTTGTCAATTTTGAACTGCCCGAGATCGGCGAGTCGCTTCGCATCTACACGACGCGCCCCGACACGATGTTCGGCGTGACCTTCATGGTCATGGCACCCGAGCATCCGCTCCTTGAGCAATACCGCGACCGCATCGCCAACGCCGACGAGCTCGACGCCTACCGTGCGGAGTGCAGCAAGAAGACCGAGTTTGAGAGAACGCAGCTTGTCAAAGACAAGACGGGCGTCAAGATCGACGGCTTGACCGCGATCAACCCGCTCACCGGAAAAAACGTGCCGATCTTCATCTCCGACTACGTCATGATGGGTTACGGCACCGGTGCGATCATGGCGGTGCCCGCGCACGACGACCGTGACTACGATTTCGCCAAGAAGTTCGGCGTGGACATCGTTCCCGTCATCGAAGGCGGCAACGTCGAAGAAGCGGCGTACACCGGCGACGGTGTGATGATCAACTCCGACTTCCTCAACGGCATCGCGACCAAAGCCGAAGCGATCGAAAAAGCGATCGAGAAGCTCGTCGGAATGGGTGTCGGTGAAGCCGGCGTGCAATATAAGATGAAAGACTGGGCGTTCAACCGCCAGCGTTATTGGGGCGAGCCGATCCCGATCGTGCACTGCGAGCATTGCGGCATGGTGCCGGTGCCTTATGAAGAGCTGCCGCTCCGTCTGCCCAAGGCGGACAGCTTCGCGCCCGGTTCGGACGGCGAAAGCCCGCTTGCCAAGATCGACGACTTTGTGAACTGCACCTGCCCGAAGTGCGGCGCTCCCGCCAAGCGTGAGACCGACACGATGCCGCAGTGGGCGGGCTCGTCGTGGTACTTCCTGCGCTACATCGATCCGAAGAACCGTGAGGCGCTCGCGTCTCCCGAAGCACTGAAATACTGGATGCCTGTCGACTGGTACAACGGCGGCATGGAGCATGTGACGCGTCACATGATCTATTCGCGCTTCTGGCATCACTTCCTGTACGATATCGGCGCTGTGCCGACGACCGAGCCGTATGCCAAGCGCACCGCGCAGGGTCTGATCCTCGGTCCCGACGGCGATAAGATGAGCAAATCCAAGGGCAATGTGGTCGATCCGCTCGAAGTGGTCGAGACCTACGGCGCGGACGTGCTTCGCGTGTACATCCTCTTCATGGGCGACTATGAAAAGGCGACTCCGTGGTCGGAAAACGGTGTCAAGGGTTGCAAGCGCTTCCTCGACCGTGTGTGGGCGTTGCAGGAGTGCATCACCGACAGCGACGAGCTGTCCGAGGATCTCCAGGGCGCGTTCCACCGCACCTTGAAGAAGGTGACCGAGGATATCGAAGCGATGAAGTTCAACACCGCCATTGCGGCGATGATGACCCTCTTGAACCAGATCGGTGAGAAGGGAAGCGTGACCCGCGGCGAGTGGAAGATGTTCCTCTCAATGCTCAATCCGTTTGCTCCCCACATCACCGAAGAAATGTGGGAAGAGGCGGGCTTTGAAGGCTCGCTCGTCACGGCGGAATGGCCCGCCTACGACGAGGCGAAGTGTGTCGAGCAAACCGTCGAGATCGTCGTGCAGATCAACGGCAAGATCAAGACCCGTCTGAACATCCCGCACGATGCCACGCAAGAGGCGGTGCTGGCGATGGCCAAGGCGGACGAGAAGGTCGCCGAACTGCTTGACGGCATGCAGATCGTGAAGGAGCTGTACGTCCCCGGCAAGCTGTGCAACATCGTGGTTCGTCCCTGAGAATGGGAAAAACGGAAATGTTTTGAAAAAAACTCTTGACGAACGGCAAAGAATACGATATAATCCTATTATGCGAAGTTTTTCGCTTATTCAAAAATTTGCCCCTGCTGTATGGCGGAGGGAGGGAAATAGTCAATGTCGGAAATTCGAGTAAAAGAGAACGAGTCCTTGGATAGCGCGCTGCGCCGCTGGAAGAAGTCCTGCGCCCGCTCCGGTGTCCTTGCGGAAGTTCGCAAAAGAGAGCATTACGAGAAGCCTTCGGTGAAACGTAAGAAGAAGTCGGAAGCTGCCCGTAAAAGAAAGTTCAAATAAGAGCGCTCAAAAAAAGCAGGCAGCGATGCCTGCTTTTTTGCATATGCGCCGATTGTAAAGGAGGGGACGGTGTGTCGCTGTTTCACCCGACCATTCTCAAAAACCGCATCACCGACCTGTCGACCGAGGAGCTGCAGGCGATGGGGGTCAAGGCGGTGTTGCTCGACGTGGACAACACGCTCACGCGCCACCACAGTCAGGAGCTTCCCGAAGCGGTGGACGCGTGGCTCAGAGCCGTGCAGGAGAGCGGCATCCGTTGTATGCTGGTTTCCAATTCCAAACGACCGCGGATCGACCCGTTTGCCGCGCGCATCGGTTTGCCGTACATTCACACCGCCGTGAAGCCGCTTCCGTTCGGATTTCGTCGCGCGGTCAAGACGCTCGGTGTAACGAAAGGCGAATGCCTTGCGATCGGGGATCAAACCTTCACCGATGTGCTTGGCGCGCGCCTGTGCGGCATCCGCGTGACTCAGCTCATCCCCATCGAGGAAGAGACAGGATGGAGCTTTCGGGTGCGCCGTCGGCTGGAGAAGGGCGTGCTCGCCCGTTATCGTAAAAAACAAGAAAGAAGGGATCGCCGATGACGGCGAGATTCGGGCCTGCCGGCAACGCGGACGCGTTCTACGAAGCCGGTTTCAAATCCACATTCCAAGCCCCTGCGTGGCTTCGTTCTTTGGGTCTCTCGGCGTATGAATACCAGTGCGGTCGCGGTGTGCGCCTGTCGGACACGACGGCGGTGCAGATCGCCAAAGAGGCCGCCGCAAACGATATTGCCGTGTCGCTTCACGCGCCGTATTTCATCTCACTTGCCTCCAAAGAACCCGAAAAACGCGACAATTCGGTGCGCTACATTCTCGATTCCGCCGACGCGGTGGTGCGCCTCGGGGGCGACCGCATCGTGGTGCATCCGGGCGGACTGGGCGGTCTGTCGCGTGAGGATGCGACGGCGCTTGCGTGCGAAACGCTCGCCAAGGCGCAACGTGCGCTGGATGAGGCGGGTCTGTCGCAGGTGCACATCTGCCCCGAAACGATGGGCAAGATCAACCAGCTCGGCACGTTTGAGGAAGTGTTGACCATGTGTGGGGTGGACGAGCGGTTTTTGCCGTGCGTCGACTTCGGTCATCTCAACAGCCGCACCCACGGCGAGGTCAACTCGGAAGCCGCCTTCGCGGCGCTTCTCGACCGCATGGAGGAAGCGCTCGGCGCAGAGCGTGCGCGTGTGTTCCACACGCATTTTTCCAAGATCGAATACACGGCAGGCGGCGAAAAACGCCACCTGACCTTTGAAGATGCCGTCTACGGACCCGAACCGCAACCGCTCATGCGGTTGCTGGCGACGCGCGGCTTTTGCCCGGTCGTGATCTGCGAATCCGACGGCACACAGGCGGCGGATGCCGCCGCGATGAGCGCGCTGTACGAGCAGGCGCGGAAAGGATGAATTCCATGGGAAAACGCATTTTGGTGATGAACGGGCCGAACCTCAATCTGCTCGGCATCCGTGAGCCGGGCATCTACGGTCACGACACGCTCGAAACGCTGTGCAACACGGTGCGCGATGCGGCTGTGAACTACGGCGCAACGGTGGATTTCTTCCAATCGAACCACGAGGGGGCGCTCATTGATACGCTCCATGCCGCGATGGGGGTCTACGACGGCGTGATTCTCAACGCCGGCGCTTACACACATTACAGCTATGCATTGCGCGATGCGATCGCCGCGGTTCGTCTGCCCGTGGTGGAGGTGCATTTGAGCGACATCCACGCGCGCGAGGAATTTCGTCACGTTTCGGTCATCGAACCCGTTTGCGTGGCGCAGATCAGCGGTCTCGGCGTAGGAAGCTACCTCAAGGGACTCGAATTGCTGTGTAAGGAGGAGACGACGTGAACGCGCGTTTGCAAAAGTTGGCGACCTTCCTGAAGGAGGGGGAAGCGGCGGTCGTGCTGTCCGAGTCGAACCGCCTGTATTATACCGACTTTGACGCCGATTCGGGATTGTTGTGGCTGACCGCGACGTCGTGCGGATTCGTGACCGATTTTCGTTATACGGAAGCGGCGCGCCGCGTGATCACCGATATGGAGGTCACGGAGGGGAAGCGCTTTTTCTCCGAAACGATCGCCGTGCTGAAAGCGCAGGGCGTGACGCGCTTGTATCTCGAAGATGAGACCCTCACCGTCGTACAGCGCCGTCATTTTCTACGTAATGCCGACGGAGTGGAGTTGGTGTGCGACGGCACGCTGTGCCGCGAGATCGGTCATCAACGCCGCGTGAAGGATGCGGGGGAGCTTCGTCGTATTCGCCGCGCCCAAGCGGTGACCGAGGAAGGCTTTTCCTATATTTTGTCCCGTTTGCAGGTCGGGCGCACCGAAAAGGACGTGGCGCTGGATCTTGAGATGTATATGCGCCGCAACGGTGCCGATCGTGTCGCGTTTGACTTCATCGCCGCCTCGGGTGAAAACGGCGCGTTGCCCCATGCCGTGCCGAGCGATCGGCGGTTGCAAACAGGCGATTTCCTGACACTCGATTTCGGAGCGACCGTCGACGGTTACCGCTCGGATATGACGCGCACCGTGGCGATCGGATCGGTGAGCGACGAAATGAAAGCGGTGTATGACATCGTGCTGGCGGCTCAGCGCGCGTGCCTGGATGGGTTGCGGGCGGGGCTCAGCGGTGCCGAAGGTGACCGCTTGGCGCGCGAAGTGATCGAACGCGCCGGCTACGGTGCGGCGTTCGGTCACAGCACGGGACACGGTGTCGGCATCGACATTCATGAGCTTCCGCGCCTTTCGTCGGGTAACGACGAACGCCTCATGATCGGCGAGATCGTGACGGTGGAGCCGGGCATCTATCTGGAGGGACGCTTCGGCGTGCGCATCGAAGATATGGTGTGCATCACCGCCGACGGATGTGAAAACTTGACGTCTGCACCGAAAGATTTGCTGATCTTGTAAAAACTTTGAAAAGAGACTTGCAAATTTTTCGCAGATAGGGTAAAATAAAGTATAACTCAGTTATGGGTGCTTAAAATTTGATTTTTCGGAGGAATGTCCCATGGTTACAGCTGGCGATTTTCGTAACGGCATGACGTTCGAGATGGACGGCAACGTTTTTCAGATTGTGGAGTTTCAGCATGTCAAGCCCGGCAAAGGCGCCGCGTTTGTCCGTACCAAGATCCGCAACGTGATCCAAGGTACCATCATTGAAAAGACCTTCAACCCGTCGGATAAGTTCCCGACGGCGTACGTCGAGAGAAAGGACATGGAGTATTCCTACACGGACGGCGATCTGTACTACTTCATGGATCCCGAGACGTTCGAGCTTGTTCCGATCGGTGAGGATGTCCTCTCCGACAGCTTCAAGTTCGTGAAAGAGAACTTTGTGTGCAAAGTCGCTTCCTACAAGGGCAAGGTGTTCTCGGTCGACGCGCCGAACTTTGTCGAGCTGCAGGTCACCAAGACCGATCCCGGCTTCAAGGGCGACACCGCCACCAACGCCACCAAACCCGCCACGCTGGAGACCGGCGTGGAGATCCGCGTGCCGTTGTTCATCGACGAGGGCGAAATGATCCGCGTCGACACCCGCACCGGCGAGTACATGGAGCGCGCGTAACAGCGTCTCTGCAACAACAGATAAGGAGGCAACTGTAATGGATTTGACCGAAAAGATTGCGTATCTCAAAGGCATGCTCGAGGGCATGGAGATCGATAAGGACAGCAAAGAGGGCAAGATCTACACCGCGATCATGGACGTGCTGACCGATATGGCGCTGACCATCGAAGACATGGTGGACTATGTGGACGAGCTCTCCGAGCAGGTCGACGAGATCGACGAGGATCTCGCCAACGTGGAAGAGTTCCTCGAAGAGGAATTCGACGACGATTGCGACTGCGATTGCGATTGCGACTGCTGCGACGACGAGGACGAGTGGGACGACGAATTCTATGAGATCACCTGCCCCGCCTGCAGTGCGACGTTCGAAGTGGACGAAGAGACGTTGCTCGACGGCGGCATCGCTTGCCCCGAGTGCGACGAGCCGCTCGAATTCGACATCGAGTGCGAGGACGACTGCGATTGCGGTTGCTGCGGCGAGGACGAAGAATAATTCGAAATTTGTCAAAAACGAGGGATCCCGATCGGATTCCTCGTTTTTTTGCGAGTCGGAAGGAGATGGAAACGATGATCTATCGTTCGGTGGAGGAATTGATCGGTCACACACCGCTGTTTCAGGCGAATGCGCTTATGAAGGCAAAAGCGCTCAAGGGCAACCTGCTGTTGAAGCTCGAGAGCTTCAATCCCGCCGGTTCCGTCAAGGATCGCGTAGCGCTTCAAATGATCGTCGACGCGGAAGAGCGCGGCGTGTTGAAGCCGGGCGGTACGGTGATCGAGCCGACCTCGGGCAACACGGGCATCGGTTTGGCCGCCGTGTGTGCCGCAAAGGGCTATCGTCTGATCATCACCATGCCCGATACGATGTCGGTCGAACGGCGCAAGCTGATCGCATCCTACGGCGCGGAGCTGGTGCTCACCGACGGTAAGTACGGCATGAGCGGTGCAATCGAAAAAGCGGAAGAACTGGCAAAATCGATCGACGGTGCGATCGTGGCGGGTCAATTTGTCAATCCCGCAAACCCCGAGGCGCACAGCCTGACGACCGGTCCCGAGATTTGGGACGATACCGACGGCACGGTGGAACTGTTTGTTGCGGGTGTCGGAACGGGCGGCACCATTACGGGTGTCGGACGCTATTTGAAATCAAAAAAACCGTCGGTGACGGTGGTGGCGGTGGAACCGTCGGATTCGGCGGTGTTGTCGGGCGAGACGGCAGGACCACACAAGTTGCAGGGCATCGGCGCGGGGTTCGTGCCGCAGGTGCTCGATACCGACGTGTACGACTCGATCGTCCGCGTGACGACCGACGAGGCGTATGAAGCGGCGCGGTTGCTTGCTGTGACCGAAGGCTTGCTCGTCGGCATTTCGTCGGGGGCGGCGCTTCACGCGGCGATGACCTTGGCGTCTTTGCCCGAAAACGCGGACAAAACGATCGTCGTGTTGCTTCCCGACACGGGCGATCGCTATTTGTCGACGGATTTGTTCGATCGCGCATAAAAGGATTTGCGTAATTGCGAAACTTGTGATATACTGGTAAATCGGTTTGAAGAAAGGGGAGAGCGATCGTGTGGAACGGCAAGAACAAAGCCTTGACCTTCAGTTATGACGACGGTGTGCAGGAAGATAAGCGTCTTGTGGAACTGTTCAATCGATACGGCTTAAAAGGCACGTTCAACCTCAATTCGGCGCTGTTGTCCGAGGAACTCGGTTGGAACGAGTGGAAGCGCGGATTGCGCGTGACGCACGTGAACGCCGCCGAGGTGCCGACGCTGTATCGCGGTCACGAGGTGGCGGTGCATACCGCGCATCACGAAGATTTGACGGCGCTCCCTCCCGATACGCTCCGCAAGGAATTGCAGGAGGATAAAGCGGCGCTCGAAGCGCTCATCGGCGGCGACGTGGTCGGCATGGCGTATCCCTACGGCACCCACAATGAGGGCGTCGTGGCGGCGGTCGCGGCGGCCGGACTTTGCTACGCACGCACCGTGGCGGACACGCACCGCTTTGATTTGCCGTTGACTCCGCTTACGTGGGGTCACACCTGCCATCACAACGACGACCGTCTGTCTGAACTGGCGGAGGCGTTTTTGGCGTTGGAGACAGACACCCCGCAACTGTTCACGGTGTGGGGGCACAGCTATGAATTTTCGGTGGATGAAAACTGGGAGCGGATCGAGCGATTCTGTGAACGAATGGCCGGACGCGACGACATCGCCTATGTTACCAACAGGGAGGCCTTGGGACTGTAATGGAAAAACACATCAACAAGCGGCGCACGTTTGCGATCATCTCGCACCCCGACGCCGGTAAAACGACCTTGACCGAAAAATTGTTGCTCTACGGAGGTGCCATCCAAAGCGCCGGTATGGTCAAGGGTAAACGCTCGATGAAGCACGCGGTTTCCGACTGGATGGAGATCGAAAAGCAGCGCGGCATCTCGGTCACCTCGTCGGTGTTGCAGTTTGAATACGGCGATTGTTGCATCAACATCCTCGACACCCCGGGACACGAAGACTTCTCCGAGGATACCTATCGCACGCTGATGGCGGCGGATTCCGCGGTGATGGTCATCGACGCATCCAAAGGTGTTGAGCGACAGACCAAAAAGCTCTTCAAGGTGTGCGTGATGCGCAACATCCCGATCTTCACGTTTATCAACAAGATGGACCGCGAAGCGCGCGATCCGTTTGATCTTCTTGAAGAGATCGAGCAGGTGCTCGGCATCGAGACCTATCCCGTCAACTGGCCGATGGGCTCGGGACGCGATTTTCGCGGCGTGTACGACCGCGGTCGCGGCGAGCTTCTTGCCTTCACCGCACAGGGCAACGGCGCGCACGAAGTGGCGACCACCGCTCTGCAGCTCGACGACGCGGCGCTTGACGCCATGGTCGGAGCGGATGCGGCGGGACAACTGCGCGACGACATCGAATTGCTCGACGGCGCGGGAAGCGAACTGGATATGGAACTGGTGCAACACGGCAAGCTCTCGCCGGTGTTCTTCGGCTCGGCGCTGACGAACTTCGGCGTGGAACCGTTCCTGCGCGAATTTCTGAAAATGACCACACCGCCCCTGCCGCGGATGGCGGATACGGGTCTTGTCGATCCCGTCAAAACGCCGTTCTCGGCGTTTGTGTTCAAGATTCAGGCGAACATGAACAAAGCCCACCGCGACCGCATCGCCTTTATGCGTATCTGCTCGGGTCGTTTTGAAAAAGGCATGGAGGTCGTGCACGTCCAAAGCGGCAAGAAGATCCGCCTGTCCCAACCGCAACAAATGATGGCGTCCGACCGCGAGATCATTGAAGAAGCCTACGCCGGCGATATCATGGGCGTGTTCGATCCCGGTATGTTCTCGATCGGTGACACGCTGTGTGCACCGGGTAATAAATTCGTGTTCGAAGGCATCCCGACGTTCGAGCCGGAAATCTTCCGTTTGGTGCGTCAGGTGGATACCATGAAGCGTAAGCAATTCGTCAAAGGTATGACGCAGATCGCTCAGGAAGGTGCGATCCAGATCTTCCAAGAGCCGGGCTCCGGTATGGAAGAGGTCATTGTCGGCGTGGTCGGCACCCTGCAATTCGAAGTGCTCGAGCATCGCCTCAACAACGAATACGGCGTGCAGGTGCGTATGGAACCGCTGTCCTATCAGCACGTGCGCTGGATCGAGAGCGAGGTCGGAGACCCGCGCTCGCTCGACTTGACATCGGATACCAAATACGCGCAGGATATGCGCGGACGTCCGCTCCTCCTGTTCTCGAGCGAATGGAACATTCGATGGGCGCAGGATCACAACAAAACGCTGGTGCTGGCCGATTTCGGTCGTACATAATTTCGGGAAAAAGCCGCATTTTCTCCTCATTTGGAGAGAAAATGCGGCTTTTTTGTGCATACGAAACAAAAATAAAAAAGTCCTTGCTTTTTGCAAAGGATTTCGATATACTATATATTAGGTATATTTGGGATAGTTCTGTCCTTTTTTCAAATGCATAAGAAGAAACTCTCGATTTCATAGGGAGGATGTCGTTTATGAGACGTTCGATGTTCCAAAAATTCATTTCGGTAACGGCCGCGTTGCTGATACTGTTCACGACGGTGTTTTCGGCTCTGCCGATGACGGCGTTTGCCGTTGCGCCTTCGTCTGTCCGCTCGGATCAGATGTTGCCTGCGCTCTCGGCGTATCAGTTTACGCAGGGAAGCGGTTCGGTGGTGTACAACGGGCAATCCGTCAAGGTCACCACCAATGGTGCTGCGACGGTGGCGTTGCAGCCGATCGGTGAATCGAACACGTTCGATCTCAATTCGCTCGATGCGCTGTTGATGTCCCTTTCGTCGAACAAGGCATTCCGCATGACGGTTACCTTGACGTCGGCGTCGGCGGCGGGGGCGTATGCGTCGTTCTCCTCGCAGGACGGCGACTTCGACAAGACCTTTACCGTCTCGACGGACGGTTACATCGCCGCGGGCAGCTATACCGACAAGCTGGTCGAAGCGAAGACGGTGTTGTTGTCCGAGCTGCCCTTTGAAGCGCGCAAGAGCGTTTACATCGGCGGCATCACCCTGCAGGTGACGGAAGCCGCCACCATTCAACTGAACGATCTTCAAGCGACCGAAGCAGTGCAAACGGAGGGCATCTCGCTTCTGCCGTACGATTACAGCAATTGGGCCATCGGTCAGGGTGCCGTCGACCCGATCCATTCGACCGACGTGTTCGGCGGTCACGTGTTCACTCCGAGCGGCGCGAATTATTCCCGCTCGAACCATGTATTCAACGAGTCGATCGCGGTGTCCCTCTTCACAGACCTGTATTACAACTTCACCGTGGACAACAGCGCCACGATCCAACTGGCGGTGCGCGATGCGAACAACGCGATCCAGAGCTTCAAACTGAACTCCGCCATCACCGGCAACTCCACCAATCCCGACGCCGCCATCCCTGCGGGTCACTATGAAGGCACTCTCACGATGACGCAAGTCGTCGATTGCTACAAGTCCTACAAATCTTACATCGGCGTGACCGACACGAACAAACTGGATATTGTCAACAACGGTATCGTTACCTTCACGGAGCTTGACGTGTTCTCGGTCAATCAGCCCACCACGATCTACGACATGACTCTCTTGACCCCGAACGTGGAGGACGGCGTCAGCCTGATGCCCACGCCCGACCAAGCGGCGGCGGCGGGTCTCAGCTACGATGCGGACGGCAACCTGGTGCTTTCCGCCACCGCGCAAAAAGAGATCTACTATCCCGTCGGCAAGTATGTCAACATCAGCACGTTCTCCTATCTCCGCACGCTCGTCAATTCGACGGCGGATTTCAACATCACCATCAAGGTGAAAGGTATCCATAACACCGATGACGTGATCAAGACCAAGAGCCCGAACCTCAACGGCGACTGGGCGTACCATCCCGGTGCGGTCACCAACATGGATCTGTCGCAAAAGCTGATCGGCTCTTTGACGTACGCGAACGTTCTTCCTGCGGACGGCGTGGTGTACGTTGAATCCGTCGGCGTGAAATTGAATGCCGCCGGCACGATGAAGGTGCGCGGCATGGTGATCGCCGAACAGACGCACACCCTGACGGTCGATCCCGTCAGCCTGACGCTCGATGCGGTGGAGGGACAAGCGGGTGAGATCGTCCACGTTCCGCTCTATCTCCAAAGCACGCAGGGCGTTGCGAACTACGATATGACCGTGCGTTTCAACCCCGACCACCTCGAACCGGTGATGCAAGCCGACGGCGACTACATCCTCTGGAACGAAGCGGCGTTCGGTGACAGCGCGATGGTCGGCTCGTCGGTGAGCGGCAACGAGCTCAAGCTGATCTACATCTCCGACAGCAACACCGCAATCAACGGCGGCAAGCTCCTTGACATCCCGTTCCGCGTGAAGGGCGACAGCACCGCCGTCACCACGGATCTGAACCTGATCATGGGCGACCTCCAGGTCTACAATACGATCAACCCCGACGAGTTCGGCGCTTCTTCTCCTGCGGTGTACACGCAGGACGGCGCGGTCTCGATCGTGCACAAAAAACCGGAGACCACCTCCTCGGCGGCGGCGGTCTCCACCACCAAGAAGACGCAGGCGACCCAGCCCACTACCGCGCCGTCCGGTCTCACCATTACGGTGGGTTCGGCGACCGGTGCGACGGGCGACATCGTGGCGGTTCCCGTCTCGATCGGCGCGAACCACTATCTGGTCAACGGTCGTATCGACGTGAAGTACGACACGACCTATCTGGAACCCGTTGCCGTGAACGCCGACGACAGCAACCTCTACGCCGCCAATGTCAACGAAGCGATCTTCAACAACCGCTACATCTACATGACCTCGCTTCCCTCGGCCGGCACGGTGCGTTTCGGCTTTGCGTCGGGTCTGTCCACCGGCACGACGGCGGGCGGTGTGATGTTCACCTTGTATTTCCGCATTCTGCGTGATTATGAAGGCGCCAAGACGTTGACGATCTCCGCGAAGGAGCTGACCTCGTCGGTCAGCGGCACCGTCAACGAAAACGTCGCGTCTGAGTTCACCTACCAGAGCGGCGCGGTCATCAACAACAAAGAAACGACCACCACGACGACCACCACGACCACTACGACCACCACGCGTCCGCCCGTCTCCAACTCGACGGTCACCTTCTCGATGGTCGCGCAGACCAACCCCGTGAAAACGGGTGATGTGGTCGGTATGGATCTTATCCTAGGCAGCGAAGCCGGTGTGGCCAACTTCGGTATGACCATCACCTACGACACCGCCAAGCTGACTCCCGTTCAGCAGGCAGACGGCGGTTATGTTGTCTGGAACACCGACGTGGTCGGCAACCCCTCGCAGTATGTGATGTACACCTCCAACAGCGACAGCGAAGGCATTCAGCTGGCGTATGTGGCTTCGAAGCGCAACACCGAGCCGAGCGGCAAGATCGGTACGGTCTACTTCACCGTGAAGAATTGTATCAGCGGCGCGGGAAGCGTCACGGCGACGGTCTCGCCCTCGACGAACGACGCGACGATCTATTCTCCCCTGCACAGCCAGGCGGACAAGTACGGTTATGTAACGCCGAGCGCCATCGAGCTCAACAGCGGCAGCCTGACCATCAAGGATGCGGCGTACACCACCACGACCACTACTACCACTACTACAACGACCACGACCACCACGACCACGACCACCACGACCACTACGACTACAACCACCACGACTACCACGCTTCCGACCGAGAAGATCACCTTCACCGTGTCGGATGTGACGGCAACGGAAGGCGAGACCTTCGAAGTGGCGCTGTCGGTCGGTGACGAGCACTATCTCGTCAACGGTTCGTTTGACATCACCTACGATCCGACCGTGATGGAACCGGTGCTTGATGAAGACGGTGTTCCCACCATCTCCAACGTCAACAACGCGATCTTCAAGAACGGCTCCATCGTCATCACCAAGAAGATGGAAGACGGCAAGGTGCGTGTCGGCTTTGCGCTGGTGAGCGATCAAGGCGCGGCAACGGGCGGCGAGATGTTCCGCCTGACCTTCCGTGCGCTGGAGCCCACGAACGGTTCGACGGTGTCCGTCTCTCTGTCGGATACCTTCTCGAACAACGGTTCTCACGCGGCAGGCAACGACTACGTGACACCGTGGCAAGCGGATAACGGTACTGTCGTGATCAAGAAGGTCACCACCACGACTACGACCACGACGACGACCACGACCACCACGACCACGACGACCACTACTACGACTACGACCACCACGACCACCACGACGACTACTACGACCACTACGACGACCACGACCACGACCACCACGACCACCACGACGACTACTACGACCACCACGGTGGATCCGTCGATCAATCCCTACACGGTGACCTTCACCGTTGGTTCGGCGACGGCGACGGTCGGTGACATCGTGAAGATCCCCGTCATGGTTTCGGGCGATCACTATTTGGTCAACGGCTCGCTCGATATCACCTTCGATCCCTCGATCCTTGAGCTCCAAGTGGTCAACGCCGACGACGACACGAACTTCTACGCCGGCGACATCAACACCGACATCCTCGACGGCATCGTTCTGTCGAAGCTGATGGAAGACGGACGCGTTCGCGTCGGCTTCGCCTCGGCTCGCAGCCGCGGCAACAACAACACCGGTGCGATGTTCATGCTGACCTTCCGTGTGAAGGTCTATGCGTCAAGCTCGACGCTGACCGTGACGGTCAACGAAGCATGCGGTAACGACGGCAGCTTCAACGGCGGCAAGGACTACAACATCGCGGCGTACGTGAAGGGCGGCACCGTCACGCAAGCGACCACCACCTCGACCACCACGACCACCACCAAACCCACC
>JAFQFZ010000013.1 GCA_017398425.1 Clostridia bacterium
AAACTACGGTTTATCGAACTGATTATATCATATAATTATCGCTTTTTCCTCCCAATATTGCTCTGATATATAGTTCAAGTCCTCTCCAAAGGTCGTTTTCGAGAAATGATATCTTTTGAAAAACAGCATAAAAAAAACAGGACGACCGAGGGTGTCCTGTTTTTTTATGCCATATGTAGGATACAACCTTATTCCGCTTCGACCACTTCGGCGTCGGGCGCGTTTTTCTTCACGCTGGCAATGCCGTTTTCGCAACTCGTCTTCGCCTTATAACCTTCGGAGGTGGCGATGATCTCGCCGTTCTTTGCCTTCAGACGGAAACGGAACTCGCCTGCCTTGTCCTCATAGATCTCAAACTTCGGATGTTTCACGGCAACAACGGGTTCTACGGTCTGATCTTCGATCTCGCCCACACAGTTTGCCTTCACGCTGTTTACGCCGTTGAGGCATGCAGCTTTGCTTGCATACACTTCGGAAGTGGCGATCGTTTCGCCGTTTCCTGCCTTGAGGTCGAACTTAAAGCCTGTTGCGGTTTCCTTAACTACGAATTTTCCCATTGTTATCTATCCTTTCCTTTTGTAAGTAAAAGAACAAGGAACCCCTCTACGGAGTTCCTTGTTTGGCCGGAAATACTCCGGTGGTTGCGGAGGATAGATTCGAACTACCGACCTTCGGGTTATGAGCCCGACGAGCTACCCCTGCTCCACTCCGCGATATATGGGTTTCGTTTGGTGTGGATATATTATAACCGAAAGGTTTCAAAAAATCAACCCCTTTTTGAAAAGTTTTAAAAGTTTTCTTTCGACAACATGTTTGACATCGCGTTGCACATACTAGCGTCAAATACCGCCTGCGTGACGACCGTGCGTTGTAACATTCTGGTAGTTTTCAAAAACTATTGATTTTTATGCGGCGAGTTCGGTATGATGGTCACGTGGGCGAACAACGGGGGTTAACACAATGAGAACCGGGGAACACGCATGGGAAGGCTTTGAGGGCGGTTCGTGGACAAGTGCCGTTTACGTCGGCAGCTTTATTCGCCACAACTACACGCCGTACGACGGAGATGACGCGTTTTTGACACCGCCTACCCACAACACTAAGGTGCTGTGGGACAAAGTGATGGAGCTCACAAGACAAGAACGGGAGGCGGGAGGTGTGCTGGATATGGACACCGACGTGGTGTCCACCATCGTATCGCACGCACCGGGCTATCTCGATCGCGAGCGTGAGGTGATCGTCGGGTTTCAAACCGACAAACCATTCAAGCGTTCGCTCCAACCGTACGGCGGTATCCGCATGGCACAAAAGGCGTGCGAGGAGAACGGCTATACGGTGGACAAAACCATCGCAGATGTCTTCACGCACCATCGCAAAACGCACAACGCCGGTGTGTTCGATGCCTACACGCCCGAGATGCGAGCATGCCGCTCCGCGCACATCATCACCGGCCTTCCCGATGCCTACGGTCGCGGACGCATCATCGGGGATTATCGTCGTGTCGCGCTCTACGGTGTCGATCGCTTGATCGAGGATAAGGAAGAACAAAAACGGCACACGGGCGGCGTGATGACCGAAGAGATCATCCGTCTGCGCGAGGAGCTCAGTGAACAGATCCGCGCCTTAAAGATGCTCAAATCCATGGCGGAACGCTACGGTTTTGATATTTCCCACCCTGCCAACGACACCAAAGAAGCCATCCAGTGGCTCTATTTCGGCTATCTTGCCGCCATCAAGGAGCAAAACGGGGCGGCGATGTCGCTCGGGCGCACATCGACGTTCCTCGACATTTATTCCGAGCGCGATCTCGCCCGAGGACGTTACACCGAGCAGGAGATCCAGGAAATGGTCGATCAGTTCATCATGAAATTGCGGATGGTGAAATTTGCACGCACGCCGGAATACGAAGCGCTGTTCTCGGGCGATCCGCAGTGGGTGACGGAGAGCATCGGCGGTGTCGGGCTCGACGGGCGACACATGGTCACCAAGATGTCCTTTCGCTTTCTGCACACGCTCAACAACTTAGGACCTGCACCGGAACCGAATCTGACCGTGCTGTGGTCGACGCGACTGCCGACAGCGTTCAAACGCTACTGTGCCAAAATGTCCATCGAAACCTCGTCGGTGCAGTACGAAAACGACGACATTATGCGCCGCACCCACGGCGACGATTACGCCATTGCGTGCTGTGTGTCGTCGATGCGCGTCGGCAAAGAAATGCAATTCTTCGGCGCGCGCGCGAATCTCGCTAAATGCCTGCTCTATGCCATCAACGGCGGCGTTGACGAGATCTCGGGGAAGCAGATCGGACCTGCCTATCGTCCCATCACGAGCGACGTTTTGGAATTTGATGAGGTGATGGAGCGGTATGACGCGATGATGGCGTGGCTTGCAAACGTATACGTCAACACCCTGAACGTCATTCATTATATGCACGACAAATACTGCTATGAACGTCTGCAAATGGCGCTTCACGACCGTGAGGTCACGCGTTGGTTTGCCACGGGGATCGCCGGGCTGTCGGTGGTGGCGGATTCGCTTTCCGCTATCAAATACGCCAAGGTGCGCGTCATTCGCAATGAGGATGGCTTGGCGGTCGACTACGCGGTGGAAGGCGCTTTTCCGACGTTCGGCAACGACGACGACCGCGTGGATGAATTGGCGCGTGACGTGGTGCACCGCTTTATGGAGCATATCCGTGCCAATCCGACCTATCGCAACAGCATCCCGACGACCTCCATCTTGACCATCACGTCGAACGTGGTCTACGGTAAGGCCACCGGCTCGACTCCCGACGGGCGTCGGCGCGGCGAAGCGTTTGCCCCCGGTGCCAACCCGATGCATCATCGGGACACACACGGTGCGGTGGCGTCGCTCGCGTCGGTCGCCAAACTCCCGTTCATGGACGCCCAAGACGGCATATCCAACACATTCTCCATCATCCCCGGTGCCCTCGGCAAGGAAGACCGCATTCTGCTCGGCGAGCCTGATGTGGACTTCGGCGCAGGACAGGGCGCGTGTTGCATCCCGAATCTGATGCAGGGACTTGATGGGGACGACGCATAACAAAGGAGTACACGGTATGAAAGCCACACACGATCAAATTGACAATCTCGTCGCTTTGCTGGACGGCTACGCACAGCAGGGCGGTCATCATTTAAACGTAAACGTCTTTTCCAAAGAAACCCTTCTCGATGCCCAAGCGCATCCTGAGCAGTATCCGCAGTTGACGGTGCGCGTCAGCGGTTATGCGGTCAACTTCGTCAAGCTGACCAAAGAACAACAAGACGAGGTCATCGCACGCACGTTCCACGAACGCTTGGGATGACGGGCTATATCCACTCGATCGAAAGCTTCGGCACGGTGGACGGTCCCGGGGTGCGGTTCGTGGTGTTTTTTCAGGGCTGTCCGCTTCGCTGTGCCTATTGCCACAATCCCGACACATGGGAGCGCCGAGGTACGCCCGTCACGGTCGAGGAACTTCTCGCACGTTTTGAGAAGAACCGTGCATTTTACAGCGGCGGCGGTCTGACGGCAACGGGCGGAGAACCACTGATGCAACTCGAGTTTTTGACGATGTTGTTTGAGTGCGCCAAAGAGCGTGGCATCCACACCTGCCTCGATACGTCGGGCGCGCTCTTTCGCGAAAACAAGGCGTATGAGCGCTTAGCGGATGCGACGGATCTGGTGCTTCTCGATATCAAGCACATGGATCCCGCGGCACATTGCCGCTTGACCGGCGTCGATAACGAGCGGATTTTGGAGTTCGCGCGGTATCTCGATCGGCGGCACATTCCGCTCTGGATCCGCCATGTGGTGGTGCCGGGCATCACCGATGACGACGCCTCTCTGACGGCGCTCGGTCGCTTTACGGCGACGCTGTCCTCGGTGCAGGCGGTGGAACTGTTGCCGTATCACACGCTCGGCGAAAGTAAGTACGAGTCGATGCACATCCCGTATCCGCTTCAAGGTGTGCCGCCGCTGTCCGAAACGGCGTTTGCACGCGCCAAGTCCGTGTTGCAACGCGCCATGCAGGAGTGAGAACCACCCGACCGCGAAAAGCGGTCGGGTGGCTTTCTTGTCTACAAAACACAAAAGACGAGAAGGATATGTGTGATTTTTAGGGGAAATGGAATAAATGGTTTGATTTTTGTTCCGTAAGGCGATATAATGAAGACGACATACAACTTGGAGGTTTGGAGGGATTTGCGTGAAGCGATGGGTATCGGTAGCGTTGACATTGTCCCTTTTGCTTTGCATGTGGGCGGTTGGTGGCGTTGCGCCGACTTCGGCGGCGGTGTTGGCCGGCGACGTCAGTAACGACGGTGAAGTCACGACCTACGACGCGCGTATGTTGTTGTCCAATCTGGTGGCCAATGTGCCCTTCACGGCAACACAAAAGCTGTTGGCGGATGCGAACAGCGACGGTCGTGTCAACACCTCGGACGTCAAGCGGATTTTGGACATTGTCATGGGTGGCGGACAAGCAGGCAACACGGTAGAGCTCGGTACGTTGACGTCATCCGTGTCGTTGTTGCCTCCCACGGCGGATGATTGGGTTACACCGTTACAAACCGTTTCCAACGTGTATTGCTCGGTGAAAACAGCGGCGCAAACTACGTCGGCGCAAACACTGATCAATTCCACCGAACGCGATGAAGGGGTCGGCGGTGCTATGCTCGATCCGCATACTTGGCCCTACGCCGCTTACGCCTACGATCAAAAGATCTGGATCCCCTCCACGGCGACGCTCGAATACGACGTCACCGTTACATGTGCATCGGCCAGCGTATTGTTGTATCTCGACGGCGGTCTGCCGCACTTTGACGAGAGCGACTATCCGATGAATTTCAAGCTCAACTCGTTTTTGTCCTCCAACCTGGACAGCGGATCGGGAGACCTGTTGCCGGGCACCTATCGCGGCACGATCGCAATGGAGGATATTATCTATTCCAACAAAGTTCCCTCCGCTGCCGTGGTCGACAGTTGCCTCTATGTCAGCGGGATCAAGACCTACGTCGTCGGTTGCAATGAAGACGGCGGTGTGACCTTCAACCATCTGCGTGTCAGCGCGGCGTATGTGAGCGAAGCGGATGTGCGGATGTCCACCGATGCACTCTCGACGGTGCGGTCGGAGTTGGTGCGTTCCTCGGAGACAAGCGGGCTTTCCTCGCTCACGGGACTCGAGCTGTATCAAAACGGCGCGCGGACAGCGGCAACGACCATGAACGCGTCTGCGGATAACAAAAAAATCTATCACACACAAAACAAGCAACGCGTCTTCAATTACGCGGACGGCTACCGTTTGGATCTGCCGTATGACTTCGAGCCCGACTATTCGCTGTCGGCACTTCGTTCACGTTACCGCAACAACGACGCGGTGCTCACGATCTCCAAAGAGCAGGAAAGTCCCTACGGCAACACGCTTGACGGATGGACGACCTACCTCACGGAATGGCTGAATCGCTACGTCGGTGACGAAAATTTCCTCCAAGAAAATTACATCCGCTACACACGCGAGCCGATCGTTTCGGAAACGCTTGTCAACGGCTACACCACGATGGTCTACGATATGGCGATCGATTGGCAAGGACAGGTGGAAATGCCGTTTTACAGTGTGGCGATCATCCGCAAATTCTACACCTACGACACCTTCTATTTGTTGGTGCTCAAATCCAAAGGTCCGACCGACGGGATGATGGATCGCCTTCTCCGCTCTTTTGCGGAGATCACACCGCAAGGCACCGCCGTTCTTGCGCAGGGACAATATCAAGTGCACATTCCCGACAGTTGGAACGAGGAAACGCGTGCTTACTACAACAAGCTGTTGACGCAGGAGACCACCGATTGGGGCTTTTTCTCGGCGAGTATGGTGGAAACCACCGACGGCAGTTACGCTTCACAGTATGACGAGATCGCTTCGGAGCACGAACGGATCACGCAGGCGATCGGACAAGAATACGACATTATGCCGACGTATTCGCACCTGGCTTATGGCTCCAAGCTGAATCCGTTCCCGCTGGATATGGCGAACGAATTTGCAGGAGGCAACGGCTTCAACGGCAAGCCGGTGTTACAGTTTACCTATCAATATACCGTAACCAACAATACCGCGTTGAGCGGTCCGACTCCCGTTTTCAATGTGCTTCGCGGCGATTACGACGCGCATTTCCGACAGATGGCGCGCGATATCAAGGCGTACGGAAAACCTGTTCTGTTCCGATTGAACAACGAAATGAACACCGACTGGACGAGCTATTGCGGTTTGGTGTCGCTCCTCGATCCCGATATCTTCGTCGAAGGTTGGCGCCGATTGTACGATATCTTTGAAGCGGAAGGCGTCGATAACTGCATCTGGATCTTTAATCCCTTCACGCCGACCTATCCCGCGTGCTCGTGGGGCGATCCGTTGTGCTTCATGCCGGGGGAAGAGTACGTTCAGATCCTCGGTCTGACCAACTATCAAATGGGCAACACGACACCCTTTGATTCGTTCCAGACGATGTACACGCAGGTGTACAATGAGTCGAAGGACCACTTTGGTAACTATCCGTGGGTCATTTCGGAGTTTGCGTGCGGTTCCGGCGGTGAAAAGCAATACAATTGGGACTACGGTCGCTACGAATCCACGACCGCCCACCGCAATTGGTATGCACAGTATACCTGGATCGTGCAGATGTTCAACTGCCTGAACAATCGAAATCGCTACCCGTTCTGCAAGAACATCAAAGGCGCGGTGTGGTTCAACGTGAATGACTACGTCGATCTGGACGGCAAGGAGTACATTGTCAACGCTCTTCATATGGATGAGTCTTTTACCTATGCTTGGTCGGCGTTCAAATCGGGCATCGCCGCAGGGAAATAACAGAAAAATCGCTCACATGGTTGTGAGCGATTTTTTTATGCCTACTGTATAAATTTTCCAATCCGCTCCATACTCCTTGTGAAACCGATACATAAGGAGGAAAAACAAATGACACGAATGGTAAAAGCGATCGCGATGGGACTGTGCGGATGTTTGGTGTTGTCGTTTTGCGGATTTCAGGCGGTGTGCGAGGATATTTCCGAGCGCGTGCTTCGCCTGCACATCCTCGCCAATTCCGACAGCGACGAGGATCAGTCGCTCAAGCTCATGGTGCGCGATGCGATTTTGGAAGAGACCAAAGGGGAGCTTGACGGCATTCTCAGCACCCCGCTTGCCAAAGAGAGTTTGGAGGCGTTGCTTCCGACGATGGAAGACATCGCGCGCGAGTGCCTCGTTGCGAACGGAAGTGACTACGCTGTGAAAGCGGAACTGTGCAACATGTACTTTGAGACGCGCTATTACGAGCAAGGCGCGATGCCTGCAGGGTATTACGACGCCGTACGTATCACCATCGGTAAGGGAGCGGGGCACAACTGGTGGTGCGTGATGTTTCCTCCGATGTGCGTGAAAAGTGCCGAATCCACCGTCGTCGAAGAGGTGCTGACCGAACGCGAAGCCGAGATCGTGCAACATCCCGAACGCTATGAAGTGCGCTTCAAGTTGGTGGAGTGGTTCTACGATTTGTGCCGCTGGTTTTCGTAAATAAAAACAGCCGACCGCAAACAAAGCGGTAAAGAAAAAAGAGGCAGGGGAGAACCCCTGCCGCTTTCGTTATCGCTTCACATGGTTTGACGGTTTTTATTTATTTTTCGGACTTCTTTTTCTTCATCACGATCAGGGCGACGATCACCGCCGCCGCGACGATCACACCGCCCGCGATCAGCGAAACGAGCAACCACGGGAACGCGGCGGGCTCAACGTATTCACCCGTCAGGATGGACATCTTGCGGATGGTGACAGGACCGGGAACCGCATTGATCTCCATCGAGATGGTCAGCTCCTTGGTGAGATCGACACCCATGTCGATGAAGGCTTGCGTCACATCGAACACACCGACGTAGTTGCCTGCACCGGCATCCATCGTGGCGAGATACGAGCCTTCGATGATGTAGTTCAAACGGGTCTTATCCACCGAGATCATCTGACCGTCCTGAATGATCATCGGGTACATCGACCAGGTGCTTCCCGCTTCCATATCCAAATAGAGATAGATCTTTTCGCCTTCGGGCGTGAAGGTCACAGGCTCGGTATACTTGATCTTCGGCCAGTTGTTGGCGGCGCGTGCACTCTTCTTGAAGGTCATGCCACCGTCTTCGAGCTGTTCCGCTTTGAGGTAGGAGGAGGATTTCGTCAGCGAGGCAGGGCCGTCGGCGTTTTCCCATTTCGACAGATCCAGATCGAACTCGTGCACCGTCGTGAGGTAGTCGGGGTTCATGCGGAACACGGTTTCCTCGAGCGCACCCTTGGCGTTCATCAGCGCCGTGTAGGCACCGCGCACCGCTTCGACGTTGCCTTTGTCGGCGCCTCGCGCCGCGTTCAGCGCGTCGTTGAAAGAGGCAACGCTCTCGGCGGTGTATCCCTCGGAGGTCACCGCTTCCGCTTTGGTAACGGCATCCGTCAGCGCAAGGCTGTCGGCGTAGTACGTCGTCGTCTCAGCCGCCGTATTCAGCGTCGGCGCGGCGTCGCCTGCCGCCACGGCAAAATCGCGCACGGTGATTTGGCGCTTAGCAGGGGCAAAGTCCACGGTGAAGTTCACGTCGTCACGCAGACCGAACGGCGAAACACCGCCCGTGATGGGGGAGAACGCCGTCATCGAGATCGCGTTGCCCTCCACGACGATGTCACGAATGTAGCCCTCGCCGTTGCAGCCGAACACCGAACCGATGTAGTGACCGGGGTCTTCGTGGTCTTTGTAGTATTCTTCGGATTCCTTTTGGACGAACTGGTAGTCCGCGATCACTTCGTGCACAACGCGACCGTCTTCGAGTTCGATCGGTTTATAGGCGGCACCGGAGTAGTGACCCGACAGCACCATCTTCACGTTTTCGTGCTTGGTGACCAGCACGTTGTGCAGGATGTCCGCGCGACCTGCGTGCTCAAGGTCGGAGGGTTTCAGGTACTGGTGGGTGCAAAGCACGGCGGTACGATGGGGATACATCGACAGCACCTCGTCCGCCCAGTCGAGCGTCGCTTGCTGATCTTCCACACCGTAGCCGAAGTAGACAAAGAGGAAATCGACGTTGCCGACCGTCACAAGGTCGTAGTGGCAACGGTTGTCGTCGGGAGTCGTGCCGTACCACGGACGATCCTCGTAGCGTTCCTTGTTGAAATGCTCCAGATAGTGGACGTAGAGGTTGGCGGGATAATCGCCGACGTCGTGGTTGCCGGTGACAATGCCGTAAGGCACGTTCGCGTCGTCGAGGATCTCAAACGCTTTGTCGGCGACTTCCCATTGACCTTTCGTGACTGCCTTGCCGGGGGTGTCGTCGACAATATCGCCCGTGTTGATGACGTACGCCGTGCGACCTTCCTGATATTCTTTGACCATGTATTCGTGGATGCCGTAATAGGTATCGTTGAGGTCTTTGAATTTGGTGTAGTGCTGTTGGTCGGTGCTCCAGATCAGACGATTACTGCCGTTGCCGACGTAGTCGGGCGTGAGCATCACTTGCACCTTGCCGTCCTTGGCGTAGGTTGCAAGCTCGATGTTCGCCTGCACCGTGCCGCTCGTCACCGCGGTGGCAAGCGTGTCCCATGTGCTGTTTTTCACATTGTAGGCTTTGAGCGCCAAACGCTCGTTTTCGACGGTGGAAGCATCCGCCGCCACCGTGACGGCTTTGTCGGAAACACCGCTCACGTCGATGGTGAAGAGCTGGTAGGGAATACCGGCAGCAGACTCGATCGTGACCGCGCCGTCGGCATCCACGGGAACGGCTTCGCCGATCGTGTTTGTACCGTCGGTGATGCCGTAGCTGACGGTGACGGAAAGCGGGTCGGCGGCGCTGACGCCCGTTGCCGACAGCGACAACAGCAGGCAGACGCACAGTGCCAATGAGAAGAGTTTCTTTTTCATGATAAATCCCCTTTTTTCAAAAAGATTCTATCTCCATTCTATCAAACGTTCGACACGGTGTCAACAAAAAAACCGCACGACAACCTGCGTTGCCGTGCGGTTCAAATGTTGATCAGATGGAGATTTCGTGCGCCATTTCGTAGAGTTCGAGATCGAACGGCTTCTTCATGGCGAGTGCCTCCTCGATGTCGTAGTCGAGGATGTGGTCGTTTTGGATGGTCACGACGCGATTGCTCTTGCCCTCGAGCAACAGCTTGACCGCCTCGTTGCCCATTTGGCTGGCGAGCACGCGATCGCGCAAGGTGGGCGAACCGCCGCGTTGCACGTGACCGAGGATGGTGGCACGCGTCTCGATGCCGGTGCGCTCTTCGATGGTTTTCGCCATCTCGAGGACACCGCCGACGCCTTCCGCCACGATGATGATGAAGTGCTTCTTCTGCGTTTTCGCCGTCGCGGCCATGCGACCGAGGATGTCTTTTTCAAAATCGAATTCCACTTCGGGGACGAGGATGCTCGTCGCGCCGCAGGCGATACCGACGTTAAGCGCCAGATAACCGGCGCGGCGACCCATGACCTCCACCACGCTGCATCGATCGTGCGATTGCGCGGTGTCGCGCAGCTTGTCGATCATTTCCATGCAGGTGTTCAGAGCGGTGTCGTAGCCGATCGTATGCTCGCAGCAGGAGATATCGTTGTCAATGGTGCCGGGAATGCCGATGGTGGGCATGCCGTGACGGGTGAGATCCATCGCGCCGCGGAACGAACCGTCGCCGCCGATGACGACCACGCCCTCGATGCTGCGCTTGCGCAGATTGGCAATCGCCTTTTGAATGCCTTCTTCGGTGCGGAATTCGGGGCTGCGCGCCGTGTAGAGCATGGTGCCGCCGCGATGGATGATATCCGAAACACTGCGAAGATTCATTTCGAACATGTCGTCATTGATCAAACCGTTATAACCGCGATACACACCGTAGACCTCAAGACCGCGATTGATGGCGGTACGGGCAACAGCACGAACAGCGGCATTCATACCGGGGGCGTCGCCGCCGCTGGTCAAGACAGCAATTCGTTTGACAGACATTTGCAATACAACTCCTTTTATGCATGATCCGTTCGGATGCACTCTGACGGATAAACTTCCAAAATCCTATATATTATACAACACATCCCCTGAGAAAAGCAAGGGGTTATTTCGGTTTTCTCGGAATTTTGGCATAATTTCGGACGGTTTTCACTCAAGAAGCGCCACATTCGCGTCCGAAAGTCGCAAACGCAGGGATTTCAAGAGAGCTTCGGTGGCGTTGACAGTGGTGTCGGACACCTTGACGAGCTTGCCGCTGTCGGCAAAACGGACGAACACCGGACGGTCGCCGGGGTGGGATTTGAGCAGCTCCTTGATCGAAGGCCACGCCTCGTCCGATGCACTCATCAACCGCAGATACAGTCCGTATTGCGCGGTGCGTTTTTTTGCGGAGGTCGGCAGATCTTCGACCCCCTGAATCGGGGTCAGGCGATCCACCACCACCGACGGCGGCTGATCTTCGCGCAGGCTCAGTCGACCGCTGAGCGTCACCACCTGTCCTTCACGAACGTAGGCGGTGTTGGCGGCAAGGGTTTTCGGGAACAGCACGAGCTCCACGTCGGCGGTCATATCCTCCAAGGTGACATACGCCATCGTCGCGCCGTTTTTGGTGTTTTTGGTACGCACGCTTGAGAGTGAGCCGAACAGCCGCACGGTCGTTCCGTCGGCGTTTTCGGCATCGTCCTCGGCTCGCGTGAGAAGGTCGGCAACGGTGGTGACGCGAAGCGACGGAAGATGCGGTGCGTATTCCTCCAGCGGATGCCCCGAAAGGTACAGTCCCGTCACCGCTTTCTCCATCGCGAGCAGTTCGGTGATCGGCAACTCGGGCAGGGGAGGAAGCGGCGGGTGAGCGCTCTCCTCTTCACAGAAGATCGGATCGTCAAACAGTCCGAGCTGACCTTCCAGTTGTCGCCGCTGACGGCTGTCAAACCGCTCAAGGAGCAGATCGAGGTTTTCGAGCATTTGACGACGGTTGGCGCCCAGACCGTCCAACGCGCCGCATTGGATCAAGCTTTCGATCGCGCGGCGGTTGCATTCGCGCCGTCCCGCCATGCGCTCGAGGAATTGCGAAAACGAGGTGAACGGACCGTTGCGGTCGCGCTCGTTCACAATGGCTTCGATGGTCGGATAACCGATGTTTTTCACCGCAATGAGTCCGAAGCGGATACCGTTTTCGGTCGGCGCAAAGGCGCTGACACTTTCATTGACCGAGGGAGGAAGTACCGCAATATGCAGGCGCTGTGCCTCGCGCAGATATTCCGCGACCTTCGTCGCGTCGGGAATGGAGGTGATCAGTGCCGCGAGATATTCCTTCGGATACAGCGCTTTCAGATACGCGGTTTGATACGCCACCAGCGCATAGGCGGCGGCGTGGGATTTGTTGAAGGCGTAGGAGGCAAACGACGCCATCTCTTCAAAAATGCGCTCGGCGGTCGCCTGCGGCACACCGCGGCGTACACAGCCTTCCACTTCGACTTGTCCGTCGGCGTTGACCAGACCGTGAATGAAGACTTCCCGCTCTTGCTCCATGACGTCGTGCTTTTTCTTGGACATGGCGCGGCGCACCAAATCGGCGCGCCCGAGCGAATAGCCCGCCAGCGCTTGCAGGATCTGCATGACCTGCTCCTGGTAAACGATGCATCCGTACGTCACCTTCAGGATCGGTTCAAGAAGCGGATGCGCGTAGCGCACGTCCTGCGGGTGGTGACGGTTGTGGATATAGCGCGGGATGGAGGCCATCGGACCGGGGCGATACAGCGAAATGACGGCGATGAGATCTTCAAAGTGATTCGGCTTCAAATTGCTCAGCACACGCTTCATACCGCCCGATTCAAACTGAAACACACCCACCGTTTCGCCTTTGGAAAACAGGTCGTATACCGCGGGTTCTTCAAGGTCGATGTCGTTCACCGAGAAAGCGGGATGATGCTCGCGGATCAAGCGCACCGTGTTGTCGATGACCGTCAGGTTGCGAAGACCCAAAAAGTCCATTTTGAGAAGCCCCAGCTCTTCGAGTGTCGTCATCGTGAACTGCGTAGCAACGGCGTCGCCGTTGATGCAAAGCGGCACGTAGTGATGCACAGGTTCCGCGGTGATGACCACGCCGGCAGCGTGGGTAGAAGCGTGACGCGGCATACCCTCGACCTGCATCGCCAGATCGATCAGCGTTTTGACCTGCGCGTCGGAATCGTACATTTCCTTGAGCGGCTTGGACTCTTCGAGTGCTTTTTGAAGCGTCATATTGAGATCCCACGGGATCTTCTTGGCAACGGCATCGCCCACGGCATAGGGCAGGGACAACACACGCGCCACGTCGCGCACGGCGGCCTTGGCCGCCATCGTGCCGAAGGTGACGATCTGCGCCACGTGATCGGCGCCGTATTTCGAGATGACGTAGTCGATGACTTGCTGGCGCTTCTCGTTGCAAAAATCAATATCAAAGTCGGGCATACTCACGCGCTCGGGGTTGAGAAACCGCTCGAACAGCAGATCGTATTTGAGCGGGTCGATGCCCGTGATGTCCAGACAATAGGCGCATAAACTGCCCGCGCCCGAACCACGTCCGGGACCGACGGGGATGTCGTGCGTTTTGGCGTACACGACGTAATCGCGCACGATGAGATAGTAGTTGACGTAGCCCATACGCTCGATCATATCCATCTCATAGTGCAGACGCTTGACCGCTTCATCGGAGGGGGTATCGCCGTATTTTGCTTGCAGTCCTTCCAGACACAAACGGCGGAAATAGGCGGTGCTGTCGCCACCAGGCGCTTCAAAGGCGGGGAGCTTGGTTTGTCCGAACGTGAAGTCGAAGGAACAGCGCTCCGCAATGGCGGCCGTGTTGTCAAACGCGCTTTGGATGCGCGGAAACAGCGCACGCATCTCCTCTTCGGATTTCAGATAGAACTCGTCTCCCTCAAACGCCATCGAGGTGGGAGCGTCGAGCGTGGTGGCGGTTTGAATGCACAAAAGCACGCGCTGGAGCTTCGCATCCTCGCGCGTGAGATAGTGTGCGTCGTTGGTGCAGACGAGCGGAAGTGACAGCTCGTTTGCCAGCTTGATAAGTTGCGGATTGATGCGCTTTTGCTCTTCGAGACCGTGGTCCTGCAGTTCGATGTAAAAATGATCCTTGCCGAACAGATCGGCGTAGCGCATCGCACGGCGCTTGGCGTCTTCGTAGTCGCCTTTGGTCAAGGCTTTGGGGATCTCGCCCGCAAGGCACGCGGACAGCGCGATCAACCCTTCGTGATGCTTTTGCAGTAATTCGTGATCCACGCGCGGCTTGCCGTAGAATCCTTCGGTAAACGCCGCCGAAACGAGCGTGATCAGGTTTTGGTAGCCGACTTCGTTCTCACACAATAACACTAAGTGCGCGTGCTCGTTGTCGATGCCGTGTTGCTTGTCGTGGCGCGTGCGCGCGGCAACGTACACTTCACAGCCGATGATGGGGCGAATGCCCGCTCTTTTGGCTTCTTTATAAAAATCGACCGCACCGTACATCACACCGTGGTCGGTGATGGCCAGAGCGGTTTGTCCGAGTGCCTTGGCGCGTTCCACCAGACCGCGAATACGGCATGCGCCGTCGAGAAGACTGTACTCGCTGTGCACGTGCAGATGAACGAACGCCATGATTCACACTCCTTTTTCGGATATTGGTTTATGCGGTCAGTCGGGAAGATCCGCCGCAAAATCCATCAGTCGTTTCAAACGGTGGTTCACGCCCGAACGGGTCAGAGGCGGATCGAGCGCCTCGGCCAGCTCGCGCAGGGAATATTCGGGATGAAGCAGTCTCAACTGCGCCAGTTCTTGCAGATCGTCCGGGAGACTTGCGATCCCGCCGTTGCGTTCGATTTTTTGCACGGCTTGGATCTGTCCCGAAGCGGCGGCAACCGTCTTGTCCAGATTGGCACTTTCGCAGTTGGTTTGGCGGTTGACCTTGTTGCGGATATTTTTGTACATCACGGCCTGATACACCTGCAACGAGCCGGTCTGTGCACCGATCCACGCCAAAAAGTCTGCAATGCGATCGCTGTCTTTGAGGTACAACACGTTGCACCCCTTACGAAGGATGTGCTTAAAGGGCATACCCGATTCGGACAACAACGTGAGAATGTCGCCGCTGAGCTTATGGGACGGGACGGACATTTCAAGGTGATAGTCGGTCTCGGGATCGGAAACGGCACCGCACGCCAGAAACGCGCCGCGCACATACGCTGCCGCGCAGAAATCACAGTCGAGGTTGGCACGGTTGAGACGAAGTGACAGCTCATGCCCCGAATGACCGAACCGATCCAAAATCGAGCGGCGGTCGGATTCGTCGGCAATGCTGACGGTATAGTAGGAGCCGTTCTTGCGCGGCATGGTTTGTTCGAAAAAGCTGACATCCTCGAACAACGCTGTGATGACCGCGGCGTACGATGCGGCTACGGCGCGGTGTTCGGTTTGGATGGACATCTCCTGCAATCCGAAGGCGTGCCCACCCTGCAAAAGGCCGTAGGCAAATGCATTGCGACAACAGGCATGAGGAAGCGGAGAAGCGGAGATTTCTTTTTTGATTTCGGAGCAAAACGACATGATCGTCGAATCCTTTCGTTCATTCATGTGTCAGGCGTACCAGTCGGTACCCCATAAGCGCACTTCCGGCGACATCTCGACGCCGAACTGCTCAAAGACGCGGCGGCGCACGTCCTGCTCAAGCTGCTTGACCTGCTCACAGGTGGCGCTGCCACGGTTGATGACAAAGCCGGCGTGCTTTTCGCTGACCTGTGCATCGCCCACGCGGTAACCGCGCAGTCCGCAGTCGTCGATCAGCTTGCCTGCGAAATAGCCGGTCGGTCGTTTGAAAAAGCTGCCCGCACTGGGGAATTCGAGCGGTTGCTTTTCGCGGCGGGCGGCGAGGAGATCGGCCATGGTTTCATGGATGGCAGAGGGGTCGCCTTCGGTCAGATCGAGCGTCACCGAGAGAACGATGCCGCCCGTTTCCATCAGCGCACTGCGGCGATAGGAGAGAGCAAGCTCATCATTTGAGAGAGCGATGCGTTCGCCGCTCGGCATGAGAATCTCCGCCGAACGTATGACCTGTACCATTTCGCCGCCGTAGGCGCCGGCGTTCATATATACGGCGCCGCCCACACTGCCGGGAATACCGCACGCAAATTCCAAGCCGCTCAGCCCGTATTGCTGTGCACAGCGTGACAGCTTGGCAAGGGAATACCCGGCATCGACCTGCAGAGCGGTGGCATCAAGACGACGAATGACGGCGTTGCGGCTGTCCGGGCGGATCACCGCACCGCGCAATCCCTCGTCCGCGATAAGGAGGTTCGATCCGCAGCCGATCAGGCGGTGAGGGATCGCTTCTTCTTGTAAGCGTGCGATCACGGTCGCCAACGTATCGCTGTCGTGGGGTAGGAGCAATGCGTCGACAGGACCGCCGATTTTAAAGGTAGTATGATCGCTCATAGGAGCGTTTTCAAGTATGTCGCAGGCAAGACCGCGAACGACAGACGACCAATCGGTCATGAGGCGCATCTCCTTTGTCGATGGAAATTACTCTTGATGAGCGCGGTCGAGGAAAGCGGCACCGATGATGCCCGCGCGATTGCCGAGCGCCGCCGCTTCCAGACGCGTCTGGTGTAAACTGAATTTGCTGTAGCGCTCTTCGGCGACGTACAGACGGATAGGGGACAGGAGCGTTTCGCCCTCGTTGGACAGACCGCCGCCCAAACACATCAGTTCGGGCTGGAAAATGTTGATGATGTTGGTCAATCCGCAGGTGAGGTAACGCATGTATTGGGCTACCAGCTCACCGGCGACCAGATCGCCGGCTTTCATGGCGACAAACGGGGTGGAGCCTGTCACGTCGTCGAGCGTTTTAGCGTACTTCCAAAGCAGGCTGTCCGGACGCTTTTCCATCGCTTCGCGTGTTTGACGGATGAGCGCGGTGGCAGAACCGTATTGCTCAAAGCAACCGCGACGACCGCATCCGCACAGGATACCGTCTTTTTGGATGACGATGTGACCGAGCTCTGCACCGGCGTAGTTGCAACCGGTGTAGATCTTGCCGTTGAAAATGATGCCCGAGCCGATGCCCGTGCCGATGGTGACCAAAATGAAGCTGTTGCTTCCTTTGGCGGCACCGGCGATGTATTCGCCATAGGCGGCGGTGTTGGCATCGTTGTCGATACGCACGGGCAGGTTGAGACGCCGTTCCATCTCCGCCTGCAGCGGCACGTTTTCAAACTGGAGGTTGCACGCGTATTCCACGATACCGGCTTTGGTGTTACAAGTACCGGGAGCGCCGATGCCGACGCACTCGATGTCGGAGACGGACAGCCCGGCAGAGTCGATGAGCGCCAACGCTTCACGCGCGATGTCGTCCATCACGTCCTTCGGATTGCGCCCCGCACCCGTTGGGCAGCACGATTTTGCCGCAATGGAGAAGCTGTCGTCGACGATGCCGAATTTTACGGCGGTTCCTCCCAGATCGATACCCAGTCTTGCCATGGTGTTGCGCCTCCTTACGATGTGTCAGAATTTGTGCCAATCGGCCTGCAATGCGGCGTCGGCGGGCGCTTCGTCGCCCATGCCGAGCTTGTGGAGCAGTTCTTGTGCGGCGTTGTAGCCCATCTTCTTTTGACGGTTGTTCATCGCGGCGATCTCGATGACGATCGCAAGGTTACGTCCGGGCTTGACGGGAATGGTGATGCGCGGCACGTTGATGCCCAAAATGTCCATGTATTCGCTTTCCAGACCCATGCGGTCGTAGGCTTTGCCGGCTTCCCAGGGTTCCATCTCGATGACCATGTCGATCTTCTCGGTCAACTTAACAGCACCCATACCGAAGATGCGGCGCACGTTGACAATACCGATACCGCGCAGTTCGATGAAGTGGCGAATGTTTTCGGGGGCGGAGCCAACGAGTGTCTTGGCCGACACGCGGCGGATCTCGACGGCATCGTCCGCGATGAGGCGGTGACCGCGTTTGAGAAGCTCGACCGCCGTCTCACTTTTGCCGACACCGCTGTCGCCGGCGAGGAACACGCCCTCACCGTAAACTTCCACGAAAACACCGTGCCGCGTGATGCGCGGTGCCAATTCCACGTTCAGGCAGGCGATGACCGATGCCATGCATTCCGACGTACCGTTCGGAGTGCTGAGCAGCGGCACTTCGTATTCACTGCAGAGCAATTCGAGTTCGGGCAGTTCCAGGCTGCGTGCAATGATGATCGCTACAGGGGCGTAGGAGACGAAGTCGCGCAGGCGTTTTTCACGCACCGTCGGATCGAGCCCCAGCAGGTAGCTTTGCTCACTGTGGCCGATGATTTGGATACGGTCGGGGTCAAAGTATTCAAAATAGCCGTTAAACGCCAAACCGGGACGGTTGATGTCCATGGTGCGAATGAGGATCTCTTCTTCGGGACGAGGGGCGTAGATCGTGGTCAGGTTGCATTCCTTGGCGATCTTTTTGAGTGTGACGGTATAATTTTGTTTCATACATATCCTCCTGTCGATTGAATTATGAATCCTCGGTCATCGCTTCTCAAGCGGACGGATCTCACCTTTTCGAAACGCCTGAGCAAACCACACGTTTTCGATGCAAAACTCGCGGTCCTGCAGATAGGACAGCTCCTCGGCATCGGTCGTAAAGCGGAAAATGAGACGGTAGGAGCAAAGCGCCTGCTTGGTGATGCCGTAACGCTTGTTTTGTTCGTTGCGTCCGTACTTACCGTCTCCGACGAGCGGATGACCGATCGAAGCCAAATGCGCGCGGATCTGATGGGTACGTCCCGTCAGCAGGTCGATGTCTAAAAGAGAGATGTCGTCCTTTTCGCCGAGCACCGTATACTGTGTGGCGATGCGGCGACCTTCGTTGCTGTTTTGAGAAATGTAGACGCGGTTTTGATCCTCGTTTTTGTCGAGGTAGGCTTCCAAAAGATCGGTCGGCTTGGGCATTCGCCCGTAGACCAGACAGAGATAATGCTTTTCGATCTCGCGGTGCTTGAGTTTATCGTTGAGGATGCGCAGTGCGGCGGCGGTTTTGGCGGCGATCACAATACCGCAGGTATTGCGGTCGATGCGGTTCACCAGCGCCGGCGCAAAGCTCGATTCCGAGGCGGGGTCGTATTCCCCTTTTTCGTAGAGATAGCGTTGCACGCGGAAGATCAACGTGTCGGTGAATTCGCGGTCGTCGGGATGCACGATCAGGCCGACCGGCTTGTTGAGAAGCAGGATGTGCTCATCCTCGTAGACGATGGACAGCGCCTTTCCCGCGTGCATGAATTCGTACACGGGCGCTTCCTGTGTCAGCACATCGTCGGGCAGATAGATGCTCAGCACGTCTCCGACCTGCAACTTGTCCTCCGCGGCGATGCGCTTACCGTTGCGCTTGATGTCTTTTTTGCGGATCGCTTTGTACATCATCGACGGCGGAAGTGCGTGAAAGGTTTTTTGAAGAAATTTATCCAGCCGCTGACCCGCGTCGTTCGGTTTGACGGTGATTTGTTTCATGATTGGATATCCTTTTTATATAAAAAATGGAGTCGTATTCATTATACCACACATTTTCCTCTTTTCAAAGAGTTATTTTTTTGATATACTAAATTCATCGCAAAGACGGAATCTATTCGCGCTACTGTCAAAAATCAAGTAAACGAGGTGGCAATGTGGCAACCCACGCACACAACGGACATCGAGATCGTATGAGAGAACGCTATTTACATAACGGAACGGACGCGTTTGCACCGCATGAGTTGGTGGAACTGTTGCTGTTTTACGGCATTCCCCGCCGCGACACCAATCCGCTCGCTCACCGCCTGATGGACACGTTCGGCAGCGTACGCAACATTTTGAACGCGGATCGGGACGTGCTCCTCCGTGTGGAGGGGATGACCGAAAACGCGGCGACGCTCTTGTCACTCGTCGGCGATCTGCGGCGTTACTGCGAGCAGGAAAAGAGACCGCGCGGAACGTCCATCGTCGACACCGAAGAGCAGGTCAGCTTTTTGCGATCACGGTTCGAGGATCTCGCGGAAGAAGAAGTGTGGCTTGTTTCGCTGGACATTTTGTCACGCGTGGTCGGCGTTCACAAGATCTCGCACGGCACGCCGCTGAGCGCGGAAATCAATACGCGCGAGGTGTTGCGCCATGTACTGGCGGACAATGCGGTGCGTGCGATCATCGCTCATAACCATCCCTCCGGCATTGCTCTGCCGTCCAATCGCGATATCACCACCACCGCTACCATGGCGATCACGCTTGCCGGTGCGGGCGTGCGTCTTGTGGATCATCTGATTTTTGCGCGGGACGGAGACTGCGTTTCGTTCAAGCAGACGGACTGCATTGCCGGTGCGTTGCGCGGTGAACTCGATACCAATGCCCCTTACTATTAAAAAAGAACGACGCCGTCGGTTCTCTGCGAACCGCGGCGTCGTTTTCTTATCGTTATTTTGCGGGGCGATTGATCCACTCGGCCTGGAGCTTGGCATAGACGATCTTTTGTGCGTGATACAAACTGAAGTTGCCCGACAGAATATAGCTGATGATGCACGAGGGTGCAAAGAGCAACAGTGCGTTCGCGCCGAACAACTCAACACTCAGCAGGATTGATGTGACGGGACAGTTGACCGAGCCGCAGAAAAAGGCGACCAAACCGACCGCGGCGGCAAACCCGGGATCCATCCCGAGAAACGGACCGGCCAAACCGCCGAGTGTGGCACCGATGAACATGGTCGGAACGATCTCGCCGCCCTTGAAGCCGCAACCGATGGTGACGGCGGTAAATACGATCTTCCACAAGAAGGCGGACGGATGTACCGTTCCTTCGTTGATCGCGCGATACACAATGTCCATACCGGCGCCGTTGTAGTCGTTGGACCGGCACAAATAGGTGAACATAATGATGACGAACGAACCTACCAGGATCCGCGCGACGGGGTTCGGAAACAGCTTCTTAAATCCTTTGGAGGTCTCGCGCATCGTGATGCAGTAGACGATGCTCACCGCGGCGCACAACACCGACAGGATCGCCACGCGCCACAGCAGATCGGGAGAGTATGACGGCATCACGGCGGTGAAGGAAATGGGGTGCGAGCCGAGTGCCGTTGCGATGGCATACGCCAGAAGCGATGAACCGATGCACGGCAACAGCGCCACATAGTACATCACGCCGACGCTGACCACCTCAATGCCGAAAAACACCGCGGTCAGCGGAGTGCAGAACAGCGCCGAGAAAAAGGCACTCATCCCGCACAACGTGAGAAGATGCAGGTCGCGATCGCCGAGATGCAGTCGTTTACCGACCTGTACGCCGATACTGCCGCCCAGTTGCAGTGCGGCCCCTTCGCGTCCGGAAGAGCCGCCCAACAGATGCGTCAAAAAGGTGGATATAAAGATGAGCGGAGCGACAATCAACCGCAGATGGCGACCGCTTCGAATGGAGTCGATGACGTCGTTGGTGCCGCCTGATTCGAGCATGTGGGTCAGGCTGTAGGATGCCACGATCAGAAGACCGCCGAGCGGCAACAGCCAGATCATCCACGTGTTGCTGTCAAATGCGGCGTTGGCAAATTCCAGGCTGTGATGAAAAGCACTGCCGATCAAGCCGCCCAGCGCACCCGTGATGAGTGCAAAAAACAGCAGCTTGGTGACCGACTTGGCATAGACCCCCAGCTGTTTTCCTTTAAAAAGAAGGTACGATGACATGGTTCTTATTCCCCCTCAAACGTCACCAGTATAGCAAAGCTTCGGTAAAAAAGCAAGAAAAACCCCTGCGAACCGCAGGGGTTTTTGATGGGGTTCAGTGTTTCCCGAGCGGCGCGATCTCTTTTTTGTACACGCGCAGGAAGAAGACGACACACAGTGCGAGCGACGCGATCTCTGCGATGGGGAACGCCCACCAAACCGCATGGATTTGTCCCGACAGCGAGAGAAGGTAGGCGGCGGGGATCAACACGATAAGCTGACGGCCCACCGACACAAACATGCTCAGCATGCCGTGGGAAAGTGCTTGGAATACCGACGTGATGATGATGCAGAAGCCCGCAAACATAAAGCTCCAGCTGATGGTGCGAAGTGCCGGCACTGCCACGGCGAACGAGGCCGCATCCAAATTGAACGGAGCCAACAGGACTTCGGGGAGAAACTGGAAAATGAGCAATCCGACCAACATGATGGAGACGGCGTAGGTAACACTCAAACGAATGGTTTTGAGGATGCGGTCGGGCTTTTTGGCGCCGTAGTTGTAGGCTATGATCGGCACCATACCGTTGTTCAAGCCGAACACCGGCATGAAGATGAAGCTTTGGAGTTTGAAATAGATGCCGAAAGCGGCTTCGCCCGCTTTGCCGAGCGCTTCTCCGAACGTCAGAAGGATGAGGTTGAGGAACACCGTCATCACCGTGGCAATGGAGCCCATGATGATCGACGGAATACCCACCGCATAGATCTTGCGAATGGTACGCCCGTTCGGACGGAAATGACGGAACGAAAGCGGGATCTCTTTGTTTTTGTAGCGGTTGAAGAGGATCGCCATGATCATCGCGACGACCTGACCGAACACGGTCGCGACTGCCGCGCCGCGCATACCCATCGCGGGGATGCCCATTCCGCCGAAGATGAACAGCGGGTCGAGAATGATGTTGATCACCGCACCGGTCGCTTGGGTGATCATCGAGTAGAAGGTTTTGCCCGTGGATTGGAGCAGACGCTCAAACGCAAACTGTCCGAAGATGCCAAACGACAGGCAACACACCGGTTGCAAATATTCGACGGCGTAGGATGCGACCTGCGGATTGTCGGTCAAGAGGGGAACAAAGTGCGGCACGACAAACAAGCCGAGGAGCAAAAAGCCGACAAAGCTCAGAAACGCAAGAAACACACCGTTGACGGCGGCGCGCCCCGCTTCTTCGCGGTTGCCTTCGCCTAAACTGCGCGAGAGCAGCGCGTTGATACCGACACCGGTGCCCGCGCCGACTGCGATCATCAGGTTTTGAATGGGGAACGAGATGGAAATGGCGGTGGTTGCGCAGGATTCAGCGTCGATTTGCGCGACGTAAATGCTGTCAACGATGTTGTACATCGCTTGCACCAGCATCGAGATGATCATGGGCAACGCAATGGAAATGAGCAACTTATGTACGGGCATGACGCCCATTTTGTTTTCGGAGCGGGGAGCGGGCACAGTCGTTGCCTCCTTTATTTAGAATGTTTAGAATTCAGCAACGCAAGAGTATACCAGATTATTCGACACTTGTCAACGGGGAAAGCAACCGCCGCGCGTTATCAAACGCGATAAGGCGGCGCTCTGTTTCGGTCAACGGCAACGCCTCAAAACGTTTTACACAGTCGGCTTGATCGCTCCAGGGCACGTCGCTGGCAAACAGGATCCGCTCGGCACCGTGGAGGCGGATGAGACGAAGCAACTGCGCTTCGTCGATGTATTGCAGCGTTACACCCAAATCGAAATAGATCGGCTGTCCGACCAGACAGCGCTCGACTTCGTCCCAACAACCCCATCCGCCGCCGTGGGCGAAGACGATGCAGGCGGACGACGGGATGGTCAACGTATCCAGCAGGCGTCTTGCGCGGTCGGGAGAGCAATGGATGGGATCGGGAAGCCCTTTGTCGATACCGGCGTGAATGCTGACGATCAAGTGGCGATCGATCGCCGCTTGCAAAATGCGGCGATATCGCTCGTCATCGATGAACGTCTGCTGGTAGTCGGGATGGAGCTTGATGCCCGGTAGTCCGAGCGAGACGACGGTGTCCAGCTTCTCTTCGACATTTTCGTTGTCGGGATGGATGCCGCCAAAGGAAATCAGGCGCGGATAGGTGCTGTGAAGAGAGGCGGCAAAGCGGTTGACCGAATCGAATTGGGAGGGCTTTGTCACCACGGGCAACACGACCGAAGCCTCGATCCCCGCGTTGTCCATCGAACGCAAAAGTCCATTCGCCGTGCCGTCGGTCGTCGGTTCGAGAGCGCTCGCCGCACCGAGTTTTTGCAGTGTGGCGGCGGCGATGGATTCGGGGAAAAGGTGGGTGTGAAAATCGATGTACAAGGGGGATTCCTTCTTTCAAAAAAACAGCCGAGGCGATCGCCTCGGCTGTTCTCAGTTTTCGGTGATGCGACTTAAAAAAGCTTTGGTGCGTTCGTTCTTCGGATGGTCCATCACGTCGCGCGGATCGCCTTGTTCCACGATCACACCGCCGTCCATGAAAATGACCTTGTCCGACACATCGTGCGCGAATGCCATTTCGTGTGTGACGATAACCATGGTCATATCCTCTTCTGCCAGCGAGCGGATCACTTTGAGGATCTCGCCGGTGAGCTCGGGATCAAGCGCTGAGGTCGGTTCGTAAAAGAACAGAATATTCGGCTTCATTGCAAGAGCTCTGGCGATGGCAACGCGTTGCTGCTGACCGCCGGAAAGCTCGCAAGGGTAGGCGGTCTCTTTGTCGGACAGACCGACTTTGGCAAGCAAGGTTCGCGCATACTCGATGGCTTCCGCTTTTTTGATGCCAAGCACATGGACAGGAGCTTCGATAAGATTGCTCATCACGTTCATGTGAGGGAACAAATTGAAGTTTTGAAACACCAGCCCGAATTGTTGTTTGATCGCTTTGAGCGTCTGGCGGTCGGCGTAGGTGCAACCACCGTTGGCTAACGGCACATACATTTGCATATCGCCGTATTGGATGGAACCGCTGTCGGCGGCTTCCAACATGGTCATGCAACGCAGTAGCGTCGATTTTCCGGAGCCGGAGGGACCGATGATGGAAACGACGGATCCTTGCTCAACATGGAACGAGATGTCGCGCAGAACGACGGTGTCATCAAACGATTTTTGAAGATGGGCTACTTCCAACAGATTCATGCGTGGCACCTCCTTACTGATAGTAGTTCAACTTCTTCTCAACACGTCCCATAACAAAGGCGATGAGCAGGTTGAAAATGTAGTAGAACAAGCCGGCGACCAGCAACGGAGCGATGCTGGTTTCTTTGGCTGCAATGATCTTTGCAAGACTGAACATTTCTTCGGTCAACAAGATTTGTGCAAGAGAGGTGTCTTTGACCAACGTGATGATCTCATTGGTCACCGAGGGGAGAATACGTTTGATCACCTGCGGCAGAACAATACGCATGAACGTGCGCGGCTTGGAAAGTCCCAGCACGCCGGCCGCTTCGTACTGTCCCTTCGAAATGGATTCGATGCCGCCGCGATAGATCTCTGCAAAATAGGCGGCGTAGTTCAGCACAAAGGCGAGAATGATCGGGAAACGTGCATCCTCCGCAACGGAAACGCCGAACAAATAGTACGGGCAGAAATAGATCACGATGATCTGCAACATCAACGGTGTGCCGCGCATGACGGATATATAAAATTTCACCAGCATGCTTACGATCTTATATTTGGACATACGTCCGAACGATACAAACAGTCCGAGCGGCAACGAGAACAACAGCGTCATTGCAAAAATAAGCAAGCTGTTGCCGATGCCTTCTCCCATCAGAGAGAGCATCTTGCCGATATACTCGAAAAATTGTTCCACAAAAACGCCTCCGAAAACAGTGTTAAATACAAAGGGTGAGGTGAGCGTGAAGCACGCCCACCTCAAGATCTGCTGTGATTACTTATTCGCCCAAGCAAACGGAATCGGTCAGACCCCATTTTTCAGCGGTAGCGGTAAAGGTGCCGTCTGCAACCATCTCGTTCAGGGTCGCTTCGACCTTGTCGCGGAGATCGGTGTTGCCAAGCTTGAAGCCGACACCGTATTGCTCCTCGGAAATGGTCTCTTCCAGAATGGTGAACGCGGTACCGCGGCTGGCCACTTGGTAGTTGGCAACGCCCACGTCCATCGCGATCGCTTGCGCCGCGCCGGACTCGAGCTTCATGAAAGCGGTGTTGTAATCGGGGACGGAATCCAGCTTCTTGAAGGTGGCGGCGAGAGCAAGGTTCTCGTCGTTGTCTTCGGTGGAGGTCAGCGCCGCTTCCGCGGAGGATTCGGTCTGTACGATGACGATCTTGTCGGCAAGGTCTGCAAGCGTCGCAATGCCGGAATCGGATTTCACAACGATCACCTGGCTGTTGTCGACGTACGGCATCGACCAGGTGTAGCTGTCTTCACGACCGTTGATGGTGAAGCCGTTCCAGATGCAATCGATCGCACCGGAATCCAATTGCATATCCTTCGCGTTCCAATCGATGGGCTTGAGGACAAGCTCCCAGTTGTTGCGCTTGGCAACCTCGGCGGCAAGGTCAAGGTCGAAACCGACGTATTCGCCGTTATCGTCCATGTAGCCGTACGGCGGGAACGCCGCATCAAAGCCGACGGTAAAGGTCGTGGCCTCTTGCGCGGGGTCGTTGGGAGTTTCGGTGGAGGTTTCGCTCGAGCAACCGGCGAACACAGCCGCGATCATCAGCACGGCCAGCAGGCAGGAAAGAATGCGTTTCATTGGGATATATCTCCTTTAAAATAACGATTTTTGTGTGAGAACAACCCACACACAACGTTATTATATCGGATTATGCTACCAAAGTAAAGTGGTAACAGAGAGAAAATTAAAAAATTTTTTTGCCGTTTTCGGTCAATGCCGATAAATCGGTATGTTTTCGGGATGGCGGACATACCTATAACCCAAAGGATGGTGAACGACATGGAGGATCGGACGAGCCTGACGGCCTATTTGCCGCCGCTGTTGGCACGGATGCTTGCGGCGGTGTCCGATGAGGAATGGCAAGGCGTGCAGGAGGTGCGCATCCGCAAAGGATCGGCGGTGGTGCTGTCGCAGGCTTCGCGACAAAGGGCACTCGATGTGAGCGTCACAGAACGAGAACTGCAGGAGATTTTCTGGAACCTGTGCTCACGGGCGGTACATGCGCATCAAGCGGAATTGTCGCAAGGGTTCATCACGACGAGGGATGGATTTCGCGTCGGTGTGGCGGGGACAGCGGTTATCAAAGACAACACGGTCGCGTCGTACCGCGACATCACCTCGTTGTGCATCCGTGTGGCACGTCGCGTGCGGGGGTGCGCCGCACCGTTGGTTCCGTATGTGTATGACGGCGATCGAGTACACGGTTTGTTGTTGTGCGGTGCGCCGGGGACGGGAAAAACGACCTTGCTGCGCGATTTAGCGGTGCAATTGGCGCGACGCTGTCGGGTGACGGTGGTGGATGAACGGCTGGAATTGTGCGGCGACGATCTGCGCGATTGCGATGTCATCCGAGGGTGCCCGAAGGCACAAGCCATGCAGCAGGCGGTGCGTACGTTGTCACCCGATGTGATGATCGCGGATGAACTCGGTGCCGAGCCGGAGTGGGAGCAGGTGGGACAAAGTGCGTTTTGCGGCGTTTCCGTTGTGGCGTCGGCGCATCTCTGTAATCCGCACGATTTGCGTATGCGCCCGTCAGCCGAGCGGCTGTTGCGGGGGAACGGATTTGAATATGTGGTGTCGTTGCCGCCGCGTGCGCGGTCAAGCGACGCCGCGGTGATACAAAAGGCGGTGGACTATCTTGAAGGGAACGGCGATCGCGGTGATCGTGTGTTCCTGCGTGGGGCTGGGACTATCGGCGGCGTGGGAACTGAAAAAGAAGGAACGCGTGTGGAGGGCGTGGGTGATACTACTCGGGCGTCTGCGTGGCACGCTTACGTATACGGCACAGCCGATACAAACGATCCTGGCGTCCATGTCCAAAGAGGACTTGGGCGCGCTCCCGTGGTTGATGTCCTTTGAAACGTCAAAGGACATGCGGTGTCCCGACTTCGGTTCCAAAGAAGAAGCCGTGTTCGGTCGGGCGGTGTTTGCACAGCTTGGTACGACCGATCTGGATGGTCAACTGGCGCATTTGGCGGCCTGTGAACGCTTGGCACGCGAGAAAAAGGAAGATGCGCACGAGCGTGTGAGGCGGTTGTCGCGTGTGTATGCCTCGACGGGTGTGTGTGCGGGGATGGGTCTCGGATTGTTGCTGTGGTGAGGAGGCGGTACATCGTGGATGTGGATCTGATTTTCAAAATTGCGGCCATCGGTATTTTGGTGGCGGTGCTCAATCAAGTGTTGATCCGTTCGGGACGCGAAGAGCAAGCCATGCTCACCACACTCAGCGGATTGATCGTGGTGTTGACGATCGTCGTATCGGAGATCAGCACATTGTTTGATACCGTCAAATCGGCGTTTGGTTTGTGAGGGGGACGTGATGATGTGGACGGTTGTGGGAACGGCGATTTTGGCGGCGGTGCTCGCGTTGACGCTACGCCAAACGCAACCGGTATTTGCTGTGTTGCTCACGGTCGTGTCGGGCGGTTTGCTGTTTGTGTGGGCGATCTCGGGGGCGATCCCGGCGGTGGAAACGCTTCGTTCGCTTCTCGGTCGCTTTTCCGATCACGCACCGTATGCCGATGTGCTGATCAAGGCGCTCGGCATCAGTCTGCTCACGCAAATGGCGTCGGAGATCTGCCGCGATGCGGGTGAAACGGCGTTGGCGGGACGTGCGGAATTGGCGGGAAAAGTGATGTTGGTGTTGTGTGGTATGCCGCTTTTTGAACACGCCGTCTTTCTGCTGGAGGAGATGGTGAACGCGAAGGCGGTGGGCGGATGAAGCGGATCCTGGCGGTGGCGATAGGCGGGATCGTGTGGATGCTGTGCATAGTCGCGCCCGTTTCGGCGGCGTCAACGGATGAACTGCTTGAGGATCAACTGGAAGCGTCGGGGGCCACGGAACTGTACGATGCCTTACCGCCGCACACACAGAGTCTCTTGGAAACGCTCGGGATCGACGCGCTGACGCTCGATGGATTAACGGCGTTACAACCGCAGACGGTGCTTTCTTCTTTGTGGGACTTGCTGTCCGATCAAGCGATGACACCGGTGTCGGCGGTGGGGACGATGCTTGGAATGCTGTTGCTTCTCGGCTTGTTTTCGTCGTTGCACCCAAACGGCGGTCGCGAGGGGGAGCTGGTGTCGCTCCTGACATCGCTTGCCGTGCTGACCCCTTTACTCATTCCTCTGTGGCAAACGGTGGCACGCGCCGCCTCGGCGGCCGAAAGTGCGGCGGTATTTTCCGTGGCGTTCGCGCCGGTGTATGCATCGTCGCTTGCGGCGCAAGGATTGACGATGTCGTCGGTGACCCACCACACGCTGATGTTGGCGGCGGCGCAAGGTATTTCCATGCTTACGCAAGGGGTGATCGTACCGCTTCTTTCGATGGCGTTGGCGCTCGGCGTGAGCGGTTCGATCCACAAAACGGCGCGCTTGTCGGAGGTCGGCACGTTGGTGAATCGTACGGCTACATGGCTGCTCGGACTGTCGCTGACGGTGTTCGTCGGTATGCTCTCGTTGCAAGGTGTGCTGTCGGCGAGCGCAGACAGCATCGGCGGGCGTGTGATGCGCTTTTCCGTGTCGGGACTCGTGCCGGTCGTTGGCGGTTCGCTGTCGGATGCGTTGTACACCGTGCGCGGTTGTTTGTCGGCGTTGCGCGGTACCGTCGGTACCTTCGGGATCTTCAGCACCGTGCTGATCGTGTTGCCGACGATGCTCGAATGCGCGGTGTGGAGTGCCATGCTGTACATCGCGAAACTCGCGGCGGATCTGTTTTCGTTGTCTTCGATCGCGTCGGCGGTGGAAACGGCGCGCGGTGTTGTGCGTACGTTGATCGGCGTGTTGGCATCCTGCGCCTTGCTGATGATCGTATCGGTCACGCTGACGATGACGGTAGGAGGCGGTGTGGGATGAGTGAATTTCAAGAAGCAACGATCGCACTGTGCACGGTCGGATTGGCGTGCGGCTTGTTGCAAACGCTGGTACCGGAAGGGGCTATGAAACGGGTGTTTTCGGTGCTTGCGGGCGTGTTCTTTTTTGTGTGTTTGCTGTCGCCGCTGTCGGAGCTGTTTCGCGCGTCGGGCGGCTTTTTGGTGCAGTCGACCGCTTCGCCTGAGACACCGACGGCGCTGGAGGATCGTGTGGAGGAGCAGGTCGAGGGCGTACTGGAATCCTCACTGCTGACGGACGCGCGGGAACGCGTGATGCCTTACGGAGTAACGGTGACGGATGTGCAACTGCAAAGGGATAACACGCGTGAGGACAGCATATACATTCAGCAGATCCACGTCGTGTTTTCAAAGGAGGATTTCCCTGTGTCTGCGCAGATCGATACGATGCTTGAGAAGGCGTGGGGTACCGTGGTGGAGGTGTATTATGGAGAATGAAAACCGTTCGATCAAAGAGGTGTGTAAAGCGTGGCTTGATAAAGATCGCCGTACGACGACGATCTTGTTGATCGGTTTATGCGGGATCGCGTTGTTGGCGATTTCATCGCTGTTCGGAGGAGAAACGCCGTCGACGGCAACGGCACCGGATATGAAGGTGTACACACAAGAGCTTGAAGAACGCTTGGAAGCCATGGTGTCGTCGGTGCGCGGTGCGGGTGCGGCGGATGTGATGATTACGCTCGAAAACGGCGTCGAATATATCTACGCCAATGAAGAAAAGACCAATTCCGACCATACGCAAAGCGAAAGCGGCGGTGTTTCGGTGCGCGATGACAATCAAAAAACCGTTGTCACCGTCGACGGGGGCGACGGCAAGCAAGGACTTCTCGTCACCGAGATCCAACCGACCGTGCGCGGTGTTGTGGTGGCGTGTGAAGGCGCGACCGATGAGCGGGTGGCGTTGCAGGTAAAAGAAGCGGTCAAAACGGCACTGAACATCACCAATCAACGGGTGTGTGTCATACCGTTATCATAAGAAAGGGGTAGGATCATGAAAGAGAAAAAATTCGGTAAAAAGCAGGTGGTGCTCGGAGCGATGGTGTTGTTGCTCGGAGCGGCGGTGTATTTGAATTTCTATGTAGCGTCCAACACTACGACGCCGCTGTCCGCGCAAACTTCCACCTCGCAAACGACGCGTGCGCTCGGAGAGTCGCAGTTTGTCAGCGGCTCCACCGCGCCGACGACGGATTATTTCGACACGGCGCGCGGTGAACGGGAATCGGCACGGCGTGAGGCACTTGATATCCTGCAAGAGACATTACAGGACGTTAAGATCGACGCCGCCGCACAACAAGAGGCGATGACGGCGGTGGCGGCAGCCGCGAAAGCGGTCGAACAGGAGGATGCCGCGGAAAGCCTGATCAAAGCCAAGGGTTTTGAAGATTGTGTGGTGTATATCGAAGGCGACGCGTGTCATGTGGTGGTCAAAGGGCAGGAACTGTCACAGGCACAGACTTTGCAGATCACCCAGATCCTGCTTGCGCAAACCGATGTCGCGTCACAAAACATCCATATCTCTGTTGCAGAATGAGTATATATAAATATATTTAATAAAAAACAGTTGCAAGCCGACGAAAAGAATGGTATACTATATGCAGTTGTTATTTAATTTGAAAAGGGGGACGCTCGCTATGAGTGAACAAACCAGCAGAGTGACCGATGGCAGCTGCATTATTTCCGAAGAAGTGATCGCAACGATCGCGAGCCAAGCGGCGATGGAAGTGCCCGGCGTCGTGTCGATGGCGCAACGCCCGTTGAATATTCGCGGTGTGAAAGGCGGTGCCACGCGCAGTGTCGGCGTGGTCAGCAACCCGAACGAAACGGTGCTGGATGTGTACTTGAACATTGCGGTCACGGCGCATATCCCGACGTTGGCCGAACAGGTACAGCAGGCGGTCAAATCGGCCGTGCAATCGATGACCGGAAGCCCTGTCACGAAAATCAATATCCATGTGGTGAACGCCATGGAAGAACCTCAGACAACCGAACAGGAAGCATAAGGATCTACGCTTGGCTGCGGAGTTGTTGAAGAGCAGCGGGTGATGGAATATGTCGAAAGCCCTCTGCATGTGAGTGTAGAGGGCTTTTGTGTTTGTTTACCACATAAGGAGGTCAAAACCAATGGCACGTCGTAAATCCAGAGAACTTGCGTTCTTGCTTTTGTTTGAAAAATGCTTTGATGATGCCGATATGCAGGAGATCATCGACCGCGCCGCCGAGGCGCGCGACATCGAACCCGATGAGTTTGCTTCGCGTTTGGCGATCGGCGCTCAGGATTACATCGCGGTCAGTGACGGCTTGATCGAGGAATACGCCCATCGCTGGAGCAAGGATCGTTTGTCGAAGGTCACGCTGTCTATTCTGCGTTTGGCGCTGTTCGAGATGCTCGAGGTGGAAGAAACGCCTGTCAGTGTCGCGATCAACGAAGCGGTCGAACTGGCCAAAGCATACGGCGCGGACGACGAACCGCCGTTCATCAACGGTATTCTCGGTGCGGTCGCGCGCAACAATGGGGAAGAGGTCGTGGCGGAATCGTGATGACGGCGCTTGGACTGGACACCAGTAACTACACGACATCAACGGCGCTATGTTCTTTGCGCGAGGGGGATGTCGTCCAAAAAAAGCAATTGTTGCCGGTTGCGGAAGGGCAGATGGGACTGCGCCAAAGTGATGCACTGTTTCACCATGTTCGACAGCTTCCCGATTTGCTCGAAGCGCTTCGCGCAGAGCAGGCGGCTCCCATCGCTTGTGTGGGGGCGTCCGATCGACCGCAACAGACCGAAGGGTCGTATATGCCTTGCTTCCTCGCGGGAACGGGCGCAGGACGGGAAATCGCCGCATCGCTCGGTGTCCCGTTTTATCGTTTCACTCATCAGCAGGGACACGTCGCGGCGGCGCTGTATGGTGCGGAATGCCTTTCGTGGATGGAGCATCCGTTCTTGGCGTTCCATGTGTCGGGAGGCACGACCGATGCACTTCTCGTGGAGCCGGACGAGGAATCGTTGTTGCGTTGCCGTGTGGTGGCGCGTTCGCTCGACCTGAAAGCGGGTCAGCTGATCGATCGCGTCGGCGGCATGCTCGGCTTGGCGTTTCCTGCGGGTCCCGCCCTCGAAGCGCTCGCGTTGACGGATGACACGCCGTTTAAGATCCGTCCGACTATGAAGGACGGTTGTTGTCATTTGTCGGGCGTGCAAAACCAATGTGAAACCATGCTCAAAAACGGTGCGTCGGCGGCGCAGGTTGCGCGCTTTTGCCTGCTGAGCGTGGAGGCGGCGGTCGTTTCCATGACCGAGCATCTGTTCGCTACGTTCGGCACGTTGCCGCTGGTGTATGCAGGCGGCGTGATGTCCAACACATTGCTTCGTGCGTCACTCAGCGCACGGTTCGGCGGACGGTTTGCACCGCCGATGTTTTCTGCGGATAACGCCGCCGGTATCGCTGTGTTGACGGCGATACGGTACGACGGCAGTTTCCTTGAACGGAGAGGATGATCGACCTTGAAGGTCATTACGGTTTCTCAACTCAATCGCTACATCAAGACGCTTCTTGAGGGCGACCGCAATGTGGCGGCTGTCCATATCGGCGGTGAGATCAGCAATTTTACCAATCACTACAAATCGGGACATTTGTACATGTCCCTCAAAGACGAAAATGCGTTGGTGCGCGCCGTGATGTTTCGCGGTGCGGCGTCCAAGCTGACCTTTACTCCGGAAAACGGCATGAAGGTCATTGTGAAGGCGCGAGTGTCGTTGTATGAAAAGGACGGCTCGTACCAACTGTATATCGATTCCATGCAACCCGACGGTGTCGGTGCGTTGCAGGTCGCGTTTGAACAACTGAAAACCAAACTGGCGGCGGAGGGTTTGTTTGATGAATCGCACAAGCGTCCGCTCCCACGTTGTCCCCGCACGGTCGGCGTTATCACATCGCCCACAGGCGCGGCGGTGCGCGATATTCTCAACGTGCTCGGTCGTCGATTCCCGATGGCAAAGGTGCTGTTTGCTCCCGTATTGGTACAGGGCGACGGCGCACCGCCTCAGATCGTGGATGCCATCCGACGTATGGGCTCCATCGAAGAGGTGGACGTGTTGATCGTCGGACGCGGCGGCGGTTCCTTGGAGGAACTGTGGGCGTTTAATGACGAACGTGTGGCGCGCGCCGTGTATGCCTCTACGGTGCCGGTGATTTCGGCGGTCGGACACGAAACGGATTTCACGATTTGTGATTTCGCGGCGGATCTTCGCGCGCCGACTCCTTCGGCGGCGGCAGAACTGGCGGTGCCGGATGCGGCGGCACTTTGGCGAACGCTTGAGTCGTTGTCCGAACGAGCGGAGCAAAGTGTGTTACGTCGGCTCGACCGTGAACAGCATCGTTTGAAGTATTTGCAGGACAAGCGTTGCTTGCGTTCGCCGCTCTTTTATGTGGAAGAACGCCAGATGCGGCTGGATCTGTTGACACAGTCGCTTTTGAAAGCGGCAGGGACACACATCCAACGGGCATCGGTGCGCTTGGCATCCGATGCGGCAAAACTCGATGCGCTCAGCCCGCTCAAGGTACTCGGGCGCGGCTACGCCATTCCGTATAAAACCGATAAAACCGTGTTGACCTCGGTGCACGACGTGACACCGGGTGACCACTTGGAAATACAACTGCGAGACGGTGCGTTCACCTGCACCGTCGATGCGTGAGAAGGAGGACGATTGTATGTCCGAACAGTTGACGTTTGAACAAGCTATGGCGCGTCTCGAACAGATCGTGGCAACGCTCGAGAGCGGACGGTGCACACTCGATGATTCGTTGCGCTTGTTTGAAGAAGGTGCGAAATTGACGACGTTTTGTCAAACCGCGCTGAAAACCGCCGAGCAGAAAATCGTGAAATTGACAGCGGCGGAACAAGGAGAAGCGAGCGAACTCTCCGTCCCCGAAGATACGCAACAATCGATGGGCGAAGTGCTCAGCGATTTTTAAAAGGAGCATCAACGTTATGGGAATGCTGACACCAACCTTACAACACTACGTTGCCGGTATTGAACAAGAGATCACCGCCGCGATGCCCTCGACGGATACGCTGCAAAAGACCGTATCCGAAGCGATGGCGTATGCGTGTGAGGCGGGCGGAAAGCGTCTGCGTCCGCTTTTGGTGCTGGCGTTTGCCGAGCTGTGCGGCGGCACGGCGCAAACGGCGATGCCGTATGCGTGTGCGATCGAAATGATCCATTGCTATTCGTTGGTACACGACGATCTGCCCTGTATGGACAACAGTCTGCTTCGCCGCGGCAAATCGTCGGTGTTTGCCAAATACGGCGAGGACATGGCGTTGCTTGCCGGCGACGGTTTGCTCACGCGTGCCTTTGAATGGGGACTCAAACCGTCCCACGTTGCTGCGGCCGGTGCCGACCGCGCGGTAGAGGCGATGGCGATCCTTGCGGATGCGGCGGGCATCAACGGCATGGTCGGAGGACAAACCATCGATCTGGAAAGCGAAGGAAAATCCATCGATATGGACACGCTTTGTGCGTTACAGGCAGGCAAGACGGGTGCGTTGCTGACGGCGGCGTGTGAGATGGGCGCCGTGCTCGGCGGTGCGGATGCGACCGCTCGTGAAGCGGCGCGTCGCTACGGTATGGAGCTCGGTCTGTGCTTCCAGATCATTGATGATATTTTGGATGTGACCTCCACTGCGGAAACGCTCGGTAAGCCGGTGGGGGCGGACGAAGAAAATCTAAAGGTCACGTATGTTTCGCTTCTGGGCTTAGAGGAAGCCAAACGACTTGCGCGGTATCATACCGACGAAGCGCTTGCGGCGCTGTCGATATTCGATGAAAAGGCAAGCGACCTGACGCAGATGACCAAAGCGTTACTGGAACGTTCGATGTGATCGTAGGAGGAAGTGCAATGGAAATTTTACTGGATTTGCTTCAAAATCGTGTGTTTATAGCCGGTATTTTGGGATGGTTTATTGCGCAAAGCGCCAAGGTGGTCATCGATTCGATCAAATCGAAGACCTTTGCCAAAAACCGTTTTAACGGCTCGGGCGGTATGCCCAGCTCGCATTCGTGCATGGTGACTTCTATGACCATCGCGACAGCAATGCAAGCGGAAGGCGGACTGGGATCGGTCGAATTTGCCATTGCGCTGGTGTTCACCTTTGTTACGTTGCACGATGCTATGGGCGTGCGTTGGCAAGCGGGTCTTCATGCGCGCCTGCTCAACAAGTACATGCGCGATCTGCAGGATAATGCGGAAAACGATGCCGAGGAAGAGATCGGTGATTTGAAAGAGTTTTTGGGACACCGCCCGATCGAAGTATTGGTCGGCGTGTTGCTCGGCATTTTGATTGCCATTACGGTGTGCTTGGTGTAACCGTTCGCGCATCGATTAACGTATAACGTGAAGGATGTTGTCTATGTCTCAACAGAACGGCGGACTGCTGGAAACGATCCACGCCCCGTCCGATGTGAAAAACTTGACAGAAGAACAGTTGGTGACACTGGCGGACGAGGTGCGTGCGACGCTGGTGCAAACCGTGTCGAAAAACGGAGGACATCTGTCTTCCAATCTCGGTACGGTGGAGTTGACCATCGCCATGCATCGCGTGTTCGATCTGGAGAAAGATCAGATCGTGTTTGATGTCGGTCATCAATGCTACACACATAAACTGCTCAGCGGTCGTGCGGTGCGGTTTGACACTTTGCGTCAAAAAGACGGCATTTCCGGTTTTCCGTCTCCGAAAGAAAGTGCCTACGATGTGTTCATCGCCGGTCACAGCAGTACCGCCGTATCCGCGGCGAACGGTCTTGCCAAGGCAAAATCCCTGCTCGGTGAGGAGGGGTATGTGATCGCGGTGGTCGGTGACGGTGCCATGACGGGCGGTCTATTCTACGAAGGACTCAGCAACGCGGGACGCAGTCACGATCGTTTGATCATCATCATGAATGACAACCGTATGTCCATCAACGACAACGTCGGGTTCGTAGCGCGCCATCTTTCGCGGATGCGCTCCGGCCCCGGCTATGTGCGCATGAAGCGGAATTTCGGCGGCGGCCTGCGCAAGATCCCGCTCATCGGTAAGGGCGTGTTCCGCTTTTTGGTCAGTGTGAAGGATGGTCTTAAAAGCCGCCTCTACCGTCGAAGCACCATGTTTGAGGACATGGGATACTACTATCTCGGACCGGTCGACGGTCATAACATCGAGGATTTGTCGCGCGCGTTGGAAGCGGCAAAAGACGTGAACGTGCCGGTGTTGTTGCACGTGGATACGCTCAAGGGAAAGGGCGTGGAATACGCCGAAAAGAATCCCGATATTTATCACGGCATCGGGCGCTTTGATCCTCAAACGGGCAAACCGAATCCGTCCTCGCCGAGCTTTTCCAAGGTGTTTGGAGATGAGGCAATGCACTTGATCAAGGAAGACGATCGCCTTTGTTTCATCACGGCGGCTATGACCGACGGAACGGGACTGTCCGAGGTGGCGCACGAATTCCCCAAGCGTTGCTTTGATGTCGGTATTGCCGAAAGCCACGCGGTCACGTTTGCGTCAGGCTTGGCGCAAAACGGCATGGTTCCCGTGTTTGCGGTGTATTCGACTTTCTTGCAGAGAAGCTTTGACCAATTGCTCAACGACACATCGATCATCAACAGTCATGTGGTGCTGGCAATCGACCGCGCGGGCATTGTGCCCGATGACGGTGAGACGCATCAGGGTGTGTTTGACGTTCCGATGTTGAATATGATCCCGCGTGCAACGGTTTATGCCCCGTGTTGCTTTGACGAGTTGAAGGTGCATATGCGCCAAGCCATCTACGACGTTGACGGCATCGCGGCGGTGCGCTATCCCAAGGGTAATGAGTGGTTGGTTCCCGTGAATTATAAACCGGACTATCAACCGTTTACGTGGTATCGTTCGCGCCGTTCGGAGGTGTTGCTTGTCACCTATGGACGAATGTTCGGTGCGGTGATGAGTGCTGCCAACGAACTGGCCAAGAGCGGCACCTTCGTGTCGGTGTTGAAACTCAACCGCATCAAACCGATCGACCCTGCCTGTGTGCGCGTGGCGTTGACGTATTTTCGTGTCATTTTCTTTGAAGAGGGAAGTCGCCACGGCGGCGTCGGTGAGATGTTCGGCTCGTTGCTTGCCCAAAACAATTTTGCGCGTACCTATGAGATCCGCGCGATCGATCGCTTTGTTCCCGCGTGTACGGTGGAAGAAGGGCTGCGTTTGGTCGGGTTGGACGTGGACGGCATCATTGCCACGGTAAACGAAACCCTTTCCGATGAGGCGGTCAACGAGTTTGATCCGTTGCAACGTATGCCTGAGATCGAATTCAATCAGGAGCAAGAGACGCAAACCGCCTCGAACGAGGAAGAAGAACCGACCAATGAAGCGGAGGTTGAAGACGTCGCACCCGAGGAGGACAAAACGGATGAGTGAGTCCATGCGTCTGGATGCGGCGGTCGTGGCACGCGGACTGGCGGGCGGTCGCGATAAAGCAAAACAACTCATCGCGCAAGGTGCGGTGAGTGTCAACGGCATCGTTGTTAAAAAAGCGTCTTATGCGGTCGTCGGATCGGACGATGTAGCGTGTGCGGTGCGCGCGCGCTTTGTCGGTCGCGGCGGCGAAAAACTGCAAAAGGTGTTTGAAGAGACCGCCCTTTCGGCGCAGGGAGCTTTTTGTGTCGATATCGGTTCATCGACCGGTGGATTCACCGATTGCATGTTGCAACACGGTGCCGCTCACGTGGTCGCCGTCGATGTCGGTCGGGATCAACTGGCGGCATCGCTTCGTGCGGATGCGCGCGTGACCTCGCTCGAGGAAACCGACGTGCGACATCATGAGGCGATCCTGCAGAGGATCGGCGGTCAAAAAGCGGATCTTTGTACGATCGACGTGTCGTTCATTTCGGTCACGCAGATCTGGGACAGTGTACAAGCGCTTTTGAAACCGAACGGACAGGTGGTTTGCTTGATCAAACCGCAGTTTGAAGCGGGGCGCGCGGCGTTGTCCAAGCGTGGCGTTGTGCGCCGTTCACAGGATCACATCCGCGTGCTTCAAACGCTCCTGCGCTTTTGGCAGGAAGCGGGATTCGGGTGCTCCTATTTGTCGTGGTCGCCGATCTGCGGCGGAGACGGCAACGTGGAATATGTGGCGTTGTTGTCGGCGGCATCGTCGACTTGCCCTCCGTCTCCGGAAACGGTCGTGCGCGGTGCGTTTGATATATTGAAGCCTAAAAAGGAGGCGGATGCATGAAAATCGCATATGTGGTGAATCGCGCCGCCGGACGGGCGGATGAAGCGGCACCGATCTTGGAACAACGGCTCCGTGCGATCGGTGCTGAGGTATTGCCTATGGCATGGGAAGACGGACCGTTGAATGAGGCGGAGTCGTCGATCCTGTCGCAATGCGATGTGGCGGTGGTGCTTGGCGGCGACGGCTCGATGATGCACGTTGCAAAAAACGCGGCGGCCTTCGGCGTACCGGTGCTTGGCGTGAACGGCGGCACCGTCGGCTTTATGGCCGGGGTGGAGCTTGACCAATTGGATCGTCTGGAACGCCTGATGACCGGTAACTACACCACCGAAGCGCGTATGATGCTGGACGTGACGCTGTATCGCCCTGAGGAGACCTTGCATTTTACTGCGTTGAACGAAGCGGTCGTCTCGCACGGCAATCTATCACGCTTGGTACAGTTGGATGTGTTGTGCGGCGAACACACCGTCAGCACCTATCGCGCAGACGGCGTGATCGTGGCAACTCCCACCGGCTCGACGGCGTATTCCCTGTCGGCGGGAGGCCCTATCGTGGATCCGTCGCTCAACTGTATGCTGTTGACGCCGATTTGCCCGCACGCCATGCACACACGACCGTATCTGTTCTCGGATCGCACTTCGCTGACGATCGTGGCACGGTCCGAAGCGTATTTGACGGTGGATGCCGAGCAGGCAGTCGTGCTGAGCGAGAGGGATCGTGTGGTCATTTCGCGCCATCAAATCGATGCACAGGTGATCTCCTTGAAAGACGAGGACGCATTTTATGATATTTTGACTCAGAAATTGATTGATCGACGCTAAAAGAGGGATGGTATGAAAGCAAAACGCCAAGCAGCTATTTTGGATATTATTCGCAATCAACATATCGATACACAGGAAGAATTGACCAACGCGCTCAGCGCGGTCGGGTTTGCGGTTACGCAAGCTACGGTATCTCGTGATATCAAGGAACTGCGTCTGATCAAAACACTCAGCGCGGATGGACGCTATCATTATGCCGCCGCCGCGCCGATCCATACGGAAAGCTCCTCTGCCAAATTGCACACACTGTTTCGTGATGCGGTGCACAGTGTGGATTATGCTTGTAACATTGTGGTGGTCAAGTGCATGGCCGGCACCGCCGGTGCGGTGTGCACCGCAGCGGATTCCATGAATTTGCCGTCGATCGTCGGCTCGCTGGCCGGGGATGATACCATCATGTTTGTGGTGCGTTCCGAGGCGGAAGCCGCGCGTCTGGTGCATACGTTCCGTGACTTGTCCGCTCATCAGTGACGGGAACGTTCCCAATCGAAACGGAAAGGAGGAGCGCGGATGCTCCGACAATTGTATATCGATAACGTGGCGGTCATCGAGCGTGCCGAGATCGCCCTCGGAGATGGATTGACGGTGTTGACCGGTGAAACGGGTGCCGGCAAATCCATTTTGATCGATGCGCTGTCGGTCGTGCTCGGCGAGCGTGCCAGTCGCGATCTGATCCGCACGGGATGCCCTTTTGCTACCGTGACGGCGGTGTTTGATGATCTTTCCGAGTCTGTGCTCGCCTTGCTTGAGCAACAGGGATTGTCTCACGAAGACGACGGCACGCTTCTTTTGCGCCGTCGCATTTCCGCCGAAAACAAGAGTCAGTGCTTTGTCGGTTCACAGCCGTGTACCGCCGCCACGATGCGGGAGCTCGGACGAATGCTCGTGAACATCCACGGACAGCACGAAAATCAAGCGTTGCTTTCGGTGGATCGTCATTTGGAATATCTCGATCGTCTCGGAGATCTGAAGGAAGAACCCGCTCGATATAAAGAATGTTATCGCCGCTATTGTGCAACTCATCGTGCATTGAACAAACAATTGAGAGCAAGGGAAGAAGCGGCGCAGCGCGAAGACATGTTACGCTTTCAGGCGGAGGAGATCGAATCGGCATCTCTGATCGCAGGGGAAGAGGAGACGTTGGCGTCGCGCAGGGAAATATTGCATAACGCCGAGAAGATCGGACGTTGGCTTCGTATGAGCGAACGCATCTTCGACGGTGACGAGCAGGAAAACGGCGCGCTCGGTGCGTTGGAGCAGGCTATGATGCTGTTGCGTGATGCCGGAAAATTCATGCCGCAGGCGCAGGAGCTCAGCGAACGACTCGGAGCGGTCTTGCCGGAATTGCAGGATGTCGCCGCGAACACCTCCGTTCTTTCAGGGGCGAAGGATTTTGATCCCGGTGAGCTTGATGCGGTGGAAGAACGCCTGGCGCTTGTGCGTCGCCTTTGCGACAAGTACGGAGGAACGACGGAAGCGGTCATCGCATTCGGTAATCAGGTGCGAGCGGCGTTGAACGGTTTGGAACAGGCTCAGGATTCCATCGAGGCTCTGTCCGCACAACTCGAAAACGAACAGCAACAGCTTGTCGAAGCCGCCGCGGCCTTGACGTCGGCGCGTCGGAAAGCGGCGGAACGCTTTTCGACCGCGGTTTGTGAGCAATTGCGGTTTTTGGATATGCCGCGCGTCACCCTCAGCGTCTCGATCGAGCCGACCTCTATGACGGCTACCGGTGCGGATAAGGTGGAGTTTTTGCTCAGCGCCAATCCCGGCGAACCGCCGAAATCCATCGCTAAGGTCGCTTCGGGCGGTGAGTTGTCGCGTATTATGCTTGCCATGAAATCCGTCATGGCATCAGCGGATGAGATCCCGACACTCATTTTTGATGAGATCGATGTCGGCATCAGCGGTCACGCCGCTGCCAAAGTCGGATACCGCTTGCGCCGACTGGGAGCCACCGAGGGTAAACAGGTGCTTTGCGTGACGCATTTGGCACAAATTGCCGCTTGTGCCCATCATCAACTGCTCATCGAAAAGCAGGTGACGGGGGAGTCGACGTTCACACAGGTGCACGCCTTGACCGGGAATGAGCGTGCCAAGGAACTGGCTCGCATCATCGGGGGTGAGGTGACACCGCTTTCGCTCCAGACCGCCGAAGATATGCTGGTGCGGTTTCCATCGCTTGCGGATGAGTCGGATTTTCTATAATAAGGTAATAGATAGGTATGGTATATTTGGCCGAAACGTGGCATTTGTGTATGGTAAAAATACACAAATGCCATAATTTTTTCTCATTTATAATGTTTATAATGTTGACTTTTGCTACCGAGTGCGGTATGATAAGCATGGATTATGATTGATGTAGTGTGTCAACTTATGTGTTGATATACGTTCGATCGGAATTTGGGAGGCGGATCGTATGCGAAAAAACGGCAGATTTGTGGTTTCTTGGCTTTCCGTGCTGTCCTTGCTGATGACGATGTTCGCTGTGAGCGGCTTGGTCATTCCGATGGCAGCTTCCGCGGAAACGGTGTACTACAGCGAGAACTTCAATTCTTACGCGAACGGCACCTTGCCGAGTAACTGGACCATCTCGAGTGACTCCGGTATCAAGGATATCAAGGTGCAGGACGGTGCGCTTGTCATCAACGGCATCGGCAGCGACTCGCAGACGCGCGTGTTCTACACCGGCTCGGAGCTGAAGAGCCGCGGCGATTACGTGTTTGAAGCGGACTACACGATCTTGCAGTCGGACTATGCGCTGAGTTCCAGCACGCGTTATACCGGTATGATCTTCCGCGCAAGCGAAGCGATCGAGCCGTATTACTATGTCACTACCCGTGTGCGTACGGGCACCACCAACAACGAGCTGTCCATCCGCAATGCGGCCAACAGCTTCAAGCAGATCGAGCTCGCGCCTGCCCCGTTTGATCAGGCGCTCAACACGACTTATCACCTCAAGGTGATCTGCAGCGGACCGAGCGTGAAGTTCTACATCAACGATTCGCTCGTGTTCAACAGCACGCTCGATACCACCGGTGCGGCCTACAAGTACCTGACTACGGGCTCCATCGGCTTCACCACCTCGAACCTGAAGATCAAGATCGACAACATCACGGTCAAAGAGTTTACCGGTGCCATCGTCACCCAGCCCGCGATGTTCGATACCTATATTCCCGACACCAACATCGTTAACCCGCCTTCGGTCATCACCAATGTGACGAGCGAAGATGTGTATGCGTCGGTGACCGGCACCAAGTTGCCTTCCACCACGCTGTATTATCTCAACAGCGACCTTAACATCACCACGCCCGACGGCAAGTCGGTGATCGCCTCGCTGTCGAGTGCGCTCAACATGACCAACGGCAAGGTGATCCCTGCACTGTACGTGAAGGACACCGCCACGGTCGATAAGCTCGCGACTTTTGCGACCGAGATCGCGCTCAAGGATGCGTTCCTTGTGGCAGACAACGTTGATCTCTTGAAGTACGCACGCAACAAGATCTCCGCCATGTACGGTGTTCTTTACACGAAATTGACCAGCGCCGCCGACGAGGACGATCTTGCGAAGATTTACTCCGACACCAATAAAGCGTGGGCGAAAACGGCGATGATCGACGCGGACTACCTGTCTAAGGACGACGTCGAATATTTGCAAAAACGTTTGCTCAACGTGTGGGTCATCGGTGACCTCACGATGGAGCAGAAATTTCAAAACATCTACAAGGGTGTCAACGGCATCGTCGATACCGATCATGCCGGTACGTTGTGGATCTATGAAAATACGTCGGGTGTGTTCAACTCCCAAAGTGACACGACCCCGATCCTGATCCGTTCGCCCTTCATGTATGCACACCGCGGTTACAGCGCGTATGCCAACCAGAATACGATGGAAGCGTTCTACGGTGCTATGCTCTACGGCGCGGATCTCATCGAGATGGACGTGCGTCTCACCAAAGACGGTGTAGTCGTCATCTACCACGATGAATATCTGCACACCCTGACCACCTGCACCGACACAACGAAGAAGGTCGAGAATTCCACGTACGCCGAATTGATGCAGTACGAGGTGGATGACCTGAAGGCACAGGGGGTTCCCAACAGCCGCATTGCTACGTTGGACGAATTCCTCGATTTGATCGATTCTTCCGACGGCGTGGTCGGTATCGTCGAAATCAAGAACTACGACAGCAACCTCGTGGATCGCACCGCACAGGTGATCCGTGATAAGGGTATGGAAGATAAGGTCGTCAGCATTTGCTTCGGTCAAGGCTACTGCGATCGTATGCGTGCACAGTTGCCGGGCGTTTCGGTGGGATGGCTTGCCAATGCGGTGGCGGACCACAAGACTCCCGCGGCGATCCTCAACTACGCCAAGGGCTTCATCATGGGCGGCAACCTGTCCTATCATCCGAACTTCGGTCAGATCCAAACGACCGCCGCCAATTCGATGACCGCCAACATGGTCACCTTTGCAGGACAGCGCGGTCTCAACCTTAATCCCTGGACGTACAATGCGAAGGCTCCGTTTGAAACGGCATACGTCGGCGGCATTCAGGGTATCACCACCGATCACCTTGAGTACGACAACGGGTACATCCGTCGCTTGGATGCCGGTCGCTACTATCAGTTGAAGGAAGGCACCGCTACAGCGGTGCAGGGCCTCGGCTATACGTCGCAGGAAACGGCGTTGTACAACACGATCGTGAAGCGCACCGGCGGTGCGAACATCACGTTCAACAATGCGGACGGTAAAGTGACTGCATCCGGTACCGGTACGGCTACCTGCTTGCTGATGTACAAGACGACGACCTCTACGTCGGGTTCGTTCTATGTGATCTCTGATCTGACCTCAGTCACGGTCACTACCACCGGCGGAACCACCCTGATGGGTGAGTACCGCGAATCGCTCCTCCCGCCGTACATCACCGGTTGGAAGAACAGTATGAACAATCTCAACATCACCGCTACGCGCGACAACCGCGGCGATGTTCTTAAAAACACCAGCGGTCAATGGCCCGCTGTGGACTACATCATGACCGACTCAGGCAATACCGATGCGATCTACGGTGTGACCGCGTCGCTCAACGACTCCATTGTTTTGGATGCGACGGTCGGCAACGCGATGAGCTTGGTGATCATGCTCAGCGACGGCACCAACTACGAGTATCAGAAGTACATCCCCGGCGCGACCTTAAGCGGTTCCGACCTGGTGGCTCCCGGCGCTCGTGTGAAAGCGAAGGTCAAGCTGGCGGATATGATCCCGTCGTCCTCGGCGACGAACGGTAAGGTGACCATCACCTGCATTCGTGTCTTCAACATCGGTGATGCCGGCACGGAGCTTATCCTGCACACGCTGGATCTTTCGCGTGCGGTTCCCGCGCTGTATGGCTTGATCGGTGACGTGGATGAGGACAACACGGTGGACACCGGTGACGTGCGCATCATCATCAACTCGACCATCGGCAAAGCGTCCCTCGGCTACAAGCAAGTGAAGTTGGCGGATGTGACCGGCGACGGCAATGTCGATTCGACCGACGCACGCACCTTGCTCAAATCGCTGATCGTGTAAGCGAGCATAACGTTGTACAATAAGTGTGGCACATTACACTTAAAAATCATAGGAGGAATCAACCATGAAAACATCTTTCAAAGCACATGGTAAACATGTGTTGGCAGTGGTCCTTGTAATGGCTCTGCTGCTCTCGACTATGGTCGTTGCGGTTTCGGCAGGTTCCGTGACCTCGGCTACCGGCGGTTCGGTGGTCGCGTCCAAGACTGTTACGAACGGTCTGACCTACGAAAAGACCCAATACACCGACGCAAAGGGCTACAACCAGACGGCCTATGCGATGGAGTTCAATCCGTCGGCAGGTCTGATGCCTTTGGCGTATCAGAAAACTTCCGGTTGGGGCGTTCTGACCAGCGCTTCGATCGAAGATGCACAAGCCAAGGGCTACACCGTTTACGGCGGCATCAACGGCGAATTCTTCTCGCCGCACCAGTATGAGAACGGCGGTACGCTGACCGGTCGTTTGATCTCCAACGGTAAGATCGTGTCCGACCACGAAGGCTGCAACGAGTACTGCATCGCGTTTGACAACGAGGGCAAGATGTCCCTTGTCAAGTCGGAGCTGAAGTACCACTTCTATGTCGAAGGCAAAGAGATGGGCAGCGCCGCGATCGCGCGTATCAACAAGCGCTACAACGAGAACTGGGGCTGGGATCCGATCTGCTATTTCGACTCCTCCTGCGGTTCCAAGTCGGATTCGCCTTCCACCTATCCCGGTACGGAAGTTGTCGTCAAGAAGCTCAACCACGGTGAGCTGTCTGTCGGCGGCATCCTCGAAGGCGAAGTCGTCTCTGTTGCGACCAACACCTATGGCTCGTCCTTTGCTTCCGACGAGTACGTTCTCTATGCGTGGAACGAGTCGTCCTATGCGAACCAGCTGGCGGCTTTGAAACCCGGTCAGAAGGTTCAGATCTACGTTGAAGAAATGAACGACGATGCGCGCGAAGTGATGACCAATGCGGTTTCTGTGTCTTCTGCGACTTATCCGATCGTTGTCAACGGTCAGGACAACACCCTCAACACCCCGAACGCTTCGGACATCTATGCGACCCGTGCGCAACGTACGGCGATCGGCGTCAAGGCGGACGGCACCTATGTGTTCCTGTGCGTTGACGGTCGCGGCGATAACAGCACCAACAACAAGGGTATCACCCTTAAGGAACTTGCGAACTTGATGATCAATGCGGGTTGTGTCACCGCGATCAACCTCGATGGCGGCGGATCCACCCAGATGATCGTTGGCAGCGATGCGGTGCTCAGCTATGGCCGTGGCGTCGGTAGCTCCATCCTGATCGTCGGCCGTGGCGGCGAGGCGTATTCCGACACCTCCAAGCAGTACCTCAACGATTGGATGTACAACGCGAACACCACCACGTACTCTTCTCCCGAGCAAGAAGCTCTTGTTAAGGAAGCGGTTGCCTACGGTGAGTCCGTCTACAACAACAGCAATTCCTTGAAGAGCGACTTCGTCCGTGCGATGATGAACATTCAAAAAGCGATGGGCGTCATCACCGATATCGCGCCGAAGAAGTACATCTCTCTGGATGCTTCCGATTGGTCTTATGATTCGGGTATCATGCAGGTGAAGAACGACGGCGACGCGCTCGTTCTGAACAACACCAACAACCAATGGCCGTCGGCGACGCAGTCTGTCGACATGACGGTTCCCACGAACCTCAACCTCTACTTCGACATCACGGTCAACGGCACCACCTCTATCAACCTCTACGCGAAGGACGGCACCGAGATCAAACTGAACCAGTTCATTGCTCCGAGCAACATCGCCACCGATGGTTCGGGCGACTTGATCGGTAACGGCAAGACCTTCAAGGGCTCGGTCAGCGTGGCGGACATCAGCGCCTCCGGTCTGGACATCGGCTCTGTGAAGATCTTCGCGGTCGGTTCTTCGGGTACGGGCTCGCAGGTCACTGTGCGTGAGCTTGCGTTCCGCGATCCCTACACCGGCGGCGATGTCAACGGCAACGGCGCGGTGGACAGCTCCGATGCGCGTGCGGTTCTGCGTCACGTTACCAACAAGAATCCGCTCAGCGGCAGCCCGCTGTCTGCGGCGGATGCCAACGGCGACGGCGTGGTCAACACCGAAGACGTTCGCTACATGCTCAAGAAGCGTGTCGGCTTGGCGTAATCGATTGATTGCCATACGTTTGAACTGAAAAGCATTGTCGGCGGTGAACACCCCGGTGTTCACCGCCGCTTTGTATGGATTTTGAGGTGATATGTTATGATGAAACGAGGCGTAACAATTGGCATTTGTGCATTGCTGATGGCACTGATGCTTTGTGGTACGATGACGGCATTTGCTCGCGCGGAGGTCGTCAATTTCGCATTGTCGGTCAACGATGCCAAGGTGGGCGAGACTGCCACGGTTTCGGTTTCACTTCCGGCGGATTCGTATTTCACGAACACCACGATGCACCTGCACTATGACAGCACGGCGGTATCGTTTATCGAAGAGGATGTCGGCGAGATCTCGCCGCGTAGCGCCATGTTTATGGTCAACGACAAGCCTGAAGAAAACATGGTTTCGGCGGCGTACGTGACCATCAACGGCATCAAAAAAGGCGGTGTGTTGGTGACCTTCGCGTTTGAAGTCCTCAAAGAGACGCCCGTGGAATTCTCGTTGACCTTCAACGAATGTGTCGGTGTCGATGAGAACGACGTAGAATTCGACGTGAACTACGTGACGCAAAGCTGTATTCTGAATAACGACGGTTCGCTGACGACGGCGCCTGCATCCAAGCCGACCACCACGACACCGACGGCAAACGATCCGACAACTCCGATTGCGGATGCGACTACGACCTCCGGCGGTCAAGCGGATCCTTCCGTGACGGATGCTCCCGTCACCGAGCCGACCGCTCCGTCCGATGCTGTGGAGCAAAAGGAGCCGATTTATTCGACGGTGACGGATGCCGCCGGTGCTCCCGTTACGGAAGCGGACGGTACCGTTGTCACAACGATGGTGTACGTCGATGCCGAGAATGACGGCACGGCGGACATGACCGCGCTCTATATCGTGCTGG
>JAFQFZ010000014.1 GCA_017398425.1 Clostridia bacterium
CGGCTTAGCCGCAGACGGAGGGGTAGTCAGGCCTTTCTCTCCCTCAGTCCTCGCTTTTGCTCGGACAGCTCCCTCGTCAGAGGGAGCCAAGAACAGGTTGATCCATTTTACCCGTTTTACGGGTGGCTGTGCGTGTGATGCAATAATAACATTTCAGCGCCCCTTATAGGGGCTAAGCCGGCAACAACCCCTTCTAGGGGTAGTGCAAACCACCACTTCAGTGGTGGTTATGATTTCAAAAGATATTTGCAAGCGACGGCACCTCACTGTCGAGCAGGATCTCGAGTTGCATCCGCATGGACGATACCTCGGTCAAGAAGTCGGCCTCGTCGTCATCGCGGATCAAGTCGGGCAATGCGGCGGCGTGCTCAAACACCTCTTCGATGCGTTCGTGGCGCAGAAAGAACGGGAACCATCGCACCCGTTCTTCAAGGGTTGCGTTGAGGTGTTCGGCGGCCTCTCTGCAGGCATCGAGATCGCCTCGCTTTTGCAGGGCGATCAATGCGTCACAATCCTCGAGCAGGGAGGTGGTGACGCCGCGCAACTCCCACAGTGCGCCGATGCTCATCGCCGTGACAACGCACAGGAGGAAGACGGCAACGATCACACGCTTCATCGCGACACCTCCTTTCGGATCACGTGGTATTCACGGCTTCCGTTGACGGCAAGGAGCATCACGTCCTCGCGGCGAAGTCCCTCGGCTTGCAGGACGCGATCCACCCATTGCGGAGTGATGCCGCAGGCGGTGAGCGCCCAGTCGCACAAATTGCCGTCCGACACCACCACCAGCGGCATGCCGTGATCCTGCGGCGGAAGGCGCGCTAAGTCCTCAAACACGGTGGGACGTTTGGCGGCGACGGGGTAGACGGTGACGGTGCCGTTGGTTTCCGCGATCGCCAATTGCACGTCGCGCAGATCAAACACGTTCTTCTGCCGTAGGCTTTCGCTCAGATCCTCCACCGTCATGCGGAGCTTCTTGAGAACGGCACGATCGGGAACGCCGTCACGCACCACGATCAGCGGTGTGCCGCTGACCCATGAGGAGAAACGGTGGCATTTGAGCATGAGCGCGGACAGCAGGATCTCCGCCGCTACCAGTACCAGGATGGGGACCAGTCCGTTGAGCAAGGGGATACCGCTGTCCTGCATCGGAACGGCGGCGAGATCCGAGATCACCAGCGCGATCACCAGCTCGACGGGTTGCAATTCTCCGAGCTGTCGGCGTCCCATGATGCGCATGGCGACGATCAACGTGACGTAGATGATGAGCGTGCGGATGGCGGTGATGGCCACGGTCATTCCCCCTTTTGGGGATAGTATGGGGCAACGGGAGAGAGATTTATACACGACCTCGCGCACATATTTCTAACAACGGAGCCGAGTGTTTCTTTTTGCACGGTTTTGGTGCGGTTTTCGGAAATTTTCGCAAAAATGCAAAAAAAATCCGCCGAATCGAAAAAAACGATTGACAAGGCGGATTTTTTGGTGTACTATACTATACTGCACAATCATGGGGAAATACCCACTTTTTGCAGAAAAAAGTGTAGCACAAAATCACTGAAAATGCAAGAGGAAATGTTTGTGAGCCTCGAAAAATCGCCCCCTCGGCGGTCGGACGGGGAGATCGATCGAAGAACCGCGGTCGATCGGAAATTTTGGATACAGGAGTGAGCGCACACATGGTCAACATTAAACCGAAGCAGCTCGGCAAAACCACGCGTATGAGTTTTGCGAAAATCAATGAAGTGCTGGATATGCCCAACCTCATTGAAGTGCAAAAGAATTCGTATGCTTGGTTTTTGAACGAAGGGCTGCGCGAAGTGTTCCGCGACATGGCTGCCATCAGCGATTACACGGGCAACCTGGTTCTCGAGTTCATCGATTACCGCTTGGAGGAAACCCCGAAGTACACGGTGGAGCAGTGCAAGGAGCGGGATGTGACATATGCCACCCGTTTGCATGTTCGTGCCCGCCTTCTCAATAAAGAGACCGGCGAAATCAAAGAATCCGAGATCTGCATGGGCGATTTCCCGCTGATGACCGAAAGCGGTACCTTCGTCATCAACGGTGCGGAGCGCGTCATTGTTTCGCAGCTCGTCCGTTCGCCCGGCGTCTACTACGGTATGTCTTATGACAGCGTCGGCAAAAAGCTCTTCACCTCGACCGTCATCCCCAACCGCGGGGCCTGGCTCGAGTATGAGACCGATTCGGCGGACGTGTTTTACGTCCGCATCGACAAGAACCGCAAGCTGCCCATCACGGTGTTTGTGCGTGCGCTCGGTCTCGGCTCGGATGCGGAGCTGATCGAGTTCTTCGGTGAGGACGATCGCATTTTGGCGACCATCGAGAAAGACCCCACCAAGAACACCGAAGAAGCTCTCCTTGAAGTGTATCGTAAGTTGCGTCCCGGCGAGCCGTTGACGGTGGAAAATTCGCAAGAGCATCTGGAAAACCTGTTCTTCGATCCCCGCCGTTACGATCTCTCGCGCGTCGGTCGCTATAAATACAATAAAAAGCTCGGCCTGTCCAACCGCCTGCAGGGTTGCACGCTCAGCCGTCCGATCATCAATCCCAACACGGGCGAATTGATGGCGGATGCCGGTGAGACGATCACCCGTGCCCGTGCGATGGAGATGGAAGATGCCGGCGTGACCGTCGCGTACGTGACGGTGGACGACCACGGTGAGCAAAAGGAAGTCAAGATCATCACCAACGGCATGGTCGACATCACCAAGTACGTCGATTTCGACGTGACCGACCTCGGCGTCAACGAGCGCGTGCGCTACGTCGTCCTCAAAGAGATCCTCGACACCTGCGACGGTGAAGAGGCGATCCGTGAGGCGATCAAAGAGCGTCTGCCCGAACTGATCCCCAACCACATCATTATCGATGATATGCTCGCGTCCATCAACTATGTCAACTGCCTGGCGTGCGACATCGGCACGACGGACGACATCGACCACTTGGGCAACCGCCGCATCCGCTCGGTGGGCGAGCTTCTCCAAAACCAATTCCGCATCGGCTTCTCGCGCATGGAGCGCGTGATCCGCGAGCGTATGACGCTGCAGGCGCAGGATATGGATTCCGCGACGCCGCAAGCGTTCATCAACATTCGTCCCGTGAATGCCGCGATCAAGGAGTTCTTCGGTTCGTCTCCGTTGTCGCAGTTCATGGACCAAAACAACCCGCTTGCCGAATTGACGCACAAGCGCCGTCTGTCGGCTCTCGGCCCGGGCGGTCTGTCGCGTGATCGCGCAGGCTTCGAAGTCCGTGACGTTCACTACAGCCACTACGGTCGTATGTGCCCGATCGAGACGCCGGAAGGTCCCAACATCGGTCTGATCTCCTATCTGGCGACCTTCGCCCGCATCAACCAATACGGCTTCATCGAAGCGCCCTATCGCCGCGTGGACAAAGCGACCGGCGTGGTCACCGATGACGTGGTGTATATGTCCGCAGACATGGAAGACGATTTCATCGTGGCGCAGGCGAACGAGCCGCTCGACGAAGAGGGGCGCTTCGCTCGTACGCGTGTCAACGCGCGTTTCCGCAGCGAATTCCTCGAGTGTGAGCCCGAGCGCATCGACTACATGGACGTCTCTCCGAAGATGGTTGTCTCGGTCGCGACGGCGATGATCCCGTTCCTCGAGAACGACGACGCCAACCGCGCCCTTATGGGTTCGAACATGCAACGTCAGGCGGTGCCGCTGCTCAAGACGGAATCTCCCATCGTCGGTACCGGTATGGAATACAAAGCCGGCGTTGACTCGGGCGTTTGCGTGCTGGCGAAAGCCGCCGGTACGGTCGTGGCGGTCTCGGCGGATCGCGTGATGGTGCGCCGCGACGACAACGGCAACATCGATACCTATGAGATCCTCAAGTTCTCGCGTTCCAACCAAGGCACCTGCGTCAACCAGCGTCCCGTCGTGGAAGTCGGTCAGCACCTCGAGCCGAACGATGTGATTGCGGACGGTCCTGCGACCTGCAACGGTGAGATCGCGCTCGGTAAGAACGTGCTCATCGGCTTCATGACGTGGGAAGGCTACAACTACGAGGACGCCGTCCTCATCAATGAAAAGATCGTGCGCGACGACGTGTTTACCTCGATCCATATCGAGGAATACGAAGTGGAGTCGCGCGATACCAAGCTCGGGCCGGAAGAGATCACGCGCGACATCCCCAATGTCGGCGAAGATGCGCTTAAAGATCTCGACGAGCGCGGCATCATCCGCATCGGTGCGGAGGTGCGCTCGGGCGATATTCTGGTCGGTAAGGTCACTCCGAAGGGCGAGACCGAGCTGACTGCCGAGGAGCGCCTGCTGCGCGCCATCTTCGGCGAAAAGGCACGCGAAGTGCGCGATACGTCGCTCCATGTGCCGCACGGCGAATACGGCATTGTCGTGGATGTCAAGGTCTTCACGCGTGAGAATTGCGATGAGTTGAGCCCCGGTGTCAACATGGTGGTTCGCTGCTACATCGCCCAGAAGCGCAAGATCAGCGTCGGCGATAAGATGGCGGGTCGCCACGGTAACAAGGGTGTTGTCTCCCGCATTCTCCCGAGTGAGGATATGCCGTTCCTGCCGGACGGTCGTCCGCTCGACATCGTGCTTAACCCGCTGGGCGTTCCGTCCCGTATGAACATCGGTCAGGTGCTCGAAGTGCACCTTGGCTATGCGGCGGCGGCTCTCGGCTTCAAGGTGATGACGCCGGTCTTTGACGGCGCGCACGAACAAGACATCCAAGAGCTGCTCGAGCAAGCGGGCAAGAACCGCAACGGCAAGACGCAGCTGTTCGACGGACGCACGGGTGAGCCGTTTGACAACCCCGTCACCGTCGGTTATATGTACTTCCTGAAACTGCACCACCTGGTCGACGATAAGATCCACGCCCGTTCCACCGGTCCGTACTCGCTCGTTACGCAACAGCCGCTCGGCGGTAAAGCGCAGTTCGGCGGTCAGCGCTTCGGTGAAATGGAAGTGTGGGCGCTCGAAGCCTACGGCGCGGCGTACACGCTGCAGGAGATCCTCACCGTCAAGTCGGACGATATGGCCGGCCGCGTGAAGACCTACGAAGCGATCGTCAAGGGTCTCAACGTGCCGCAGTCCGGTGTGCCGGAATCCTTCAAGGTTCTCATGAAGGAACTCCAGTCGCTGGGTCTGGACATCAAGGTGCTAAACAAGTATCAGGAAGAGATCGACCTGTCGCAGACCTTCGAGGATGACGACATGGGCATGACGCCGGTGGACGACGAGGCGTTCCGTACCGTCACGGACGAGAACGAGCTTGCCGGCTACGGTGTGGAAGAAGTCGACGAGGATGAGCTCGGTGCCGACCTGTTTGGCGCGGACATGCTCGGCGACGACGAAGAAGACTAAGAAAGGGAGGGCTTCATACTATGATGGATTTCAACGTATTTGACTCGATCAAGATCGGATTGGCCTCCCCCGAGCAGATCCGTAACGAATGGTCGCACGGCGAGGTCACCAAGCCCGAGACCATCAACTACCGCACCCTGAAACCCGAGCGCGACGGCTTGTTCTGCGAGCGCATCTTCGGCCCGAACAAGGACTGGGAGTGCCATTGCGGCAAATACAAGCGCATCCGCTATAAGGGCAAGGTGTGCGAACGCTGCGGCGTCGAAGTGACGCGCGCCAAGGTGCGTCGCGAGCGCATGGGTCACATTGAGTTGGCCGCGCCCGTGTCTCACATTTGGTACTTCAAGGGCATCCCGTCCCGCATGGGTCTGCTCCTTGACATTTCGCCCCGTCTGCTGGAGCAGGTGCTGTATTTCTCGTCCTACATCGTCACCGATGACGGCGGCATCCGCGGCCTGCAAAAGAAAATGATCCTGTCCGATAAGGACTATCGCGATTGGCGCGAAAAGTACGAGGACGAATTTGAAGCCGGCATGGGTGCGGAATACATCCAGAAGCTGCTTGCCGAGATCGATCTCGAAGAGCTGTCCGAGTCGCTCAAGAGAGAGCTCGAGGACGCCACCGGTCAGAAGCGTGCGCGCCTTGTCAAGCGTCTTGAGGTCGTCGAGTCGTTCCGCTTGTCGGGCAACCGCCCCGAGTGGATGGTGCTCAACGTCCTGCCGGTCATCCCCCCCGATATTCGCCCGATGGTGCAGCTCGACGGCGGTCGTTTCGCGACCTCCGACCTCAACGATCTGTATCGTCGTGTCATCAACCGCAACAACCGCCTGAAGAAGCTGCTCGAGCTCGGCGCGCCCGACATCATCGTCCGCAACGAGAAGCGCATGCTCCAAGAAGCGGTCGATGCACTCATCGACAACGGCCGTCGCGGTCGTCCTGTCACCGGTCCGAACAACCGCCCGCTCAAGTCGCTGTCCGACATGCTCAAAGGTAAGCAAGGTCGCTTCCGTCAGAACCTGCTCGGTAAGCGCGTTGACTATTCGGGTCGTTCGGTTATCGTTGTCGGTCCGGAACTGAAAATGTATCAATGCGGTCTCCCGAAGGAGATGGCGCTCGAGCTGTTCAAGCCGTTCGTCATGAAGCGCCTGGTGGAGATCGGTGCCGCGGGCAACATCAAAACCGCGCGCAAGATGGTCGAGCGTGTGCATCCCGAGGTGTGGGACGCGCTCGAGATCGTGATCAAGGATCACCCGGTCATGCTCAACCGTGCGCCGACGCTTCACCGCCTCGGTATCCAGGCGTTTGAGCCGGTGCTGGTCGAAGGCCGCGCCATCAAGCTCCATCCGCTGGTTTGTACTGCGTTCAACGCCGACTTCGACGGTGACCAGATGGCCGTTCACGTGCCGCTGTCTGCCGAAGCACAGGCGGAAGCGCGCTTCCTGATGCTCGCCGCCGGCAACCTGCTCAAGCCCTCCGACGGTAAGCCCGTCGCCGTGCCGACGCAGGATATGGTTCTCGGTTCTTACTACCTCACCATCGAGAAACCCGGCGAGCCGGGCGAGGGTAAGGCGTTCAAGGACGAGGACGAGGCGATGATGGCCTACCATGAGAAGGTCATCGGTCTGCACTCCAAGATCCGCGTGCGCCGCACGATGGAGATCGACGGCGTGATGCAGAGCCGCTTGGTGGAGACCACCATCGGTCGCATCATCTTCAACCGTCCGATCCCGCAGGACCTCGGCTTTGTGGATCGCTCCATCCCCGAGAATCGCTTCCTCTACGAAGTGGATTTCAAGGTGGGCAAGAAGCAGCTCTCCCGCATCATCGAAAACTGCATCAAGGTGCACGGTGCCGCGACCACGTCCGAAGTGCTCGATGCCGTCAAGAACCAAGGCTACAAGTACTCGACGCAGGGCTCGCTGACCGTTGCCGTGTGCGACGCGTCCATCCCGCCCGAGAAGAAAGAACTCATTGCGGAAGCGGAGAACATGGTCGACCGCATCACCGATATGTATAACAAGGGCTTCATGAGCGATGACGACCGTTATCGCCGCGTGATCGAGACGTGGAACTCCACCACCGACAAGGTCACCGCCGCTCTGAACAAGAACATGGATCCCTACAACCCGATCTTCATGATGTCCGATTCGGGCGCGCGTGGTAGCATCGCCCAGATCCGTCAGCTCGCCGGTATGCGCGGCCTGATCGCGAACACCTCCGGTCGTACGATCGAGGTTCCGATTCGTGCCAACTACCGTGAAGGTCTGAACATTTTGGAATACTTCATTTCCTCGCGTGGTGCGCGTAAAGGCCTCGCCGATACCGCTCTTCGTACCGCCGACTCGGGTTACCTGACCCGTCGTCTGGTCGACGTTTCGCAAGAGGTCATCATCCGTGAACACGATTGCGGCACGCATCAGGGCATCGAAGTGTACGACATTAAGGACGGCAAGGAAATGATCGAGCCGCTCACCGAGCGTCTGGTGGGTCGTTTCCTCGCGGACGACTTCGTCGATCCCGCTACGGGTGAGGTCGTGGTCAGCCGTGACGTCATGATGACCGAGAAGGAAGCCGATCTCCTCGTCAACACCTACGGCGTGGAGCGCATCAATATCCGTTCGGTCTTGACCTGCGAAGCCAAGCACGGCGTGTGCGCCAAGTGCTACGGTGCGAACCTCGCCACCGTCGAGCCGGTGTCCATCGGCGAAGCGGTCGGTATCATCGCGGCGCAGTCCATCGGCGAACCCGGTACCCAGCTGACGATGCGTACCTTCCACACGGGCGGTGTCGCGTCGGGCGAAGATATCACGCAAGGTTTGCCGCGCGTTGAAGAGTTGTTCGAGGGTCGTAAGCCCAAGCACCTCGCCATCATCAGTGAGATCGACGGTGTGGTCAGCTTCGGCGAAGACAAGAAGAAGCAGCTCGTCATCGTCACCAACGACAAAGACGGTGAGATCGATCAGCGCAGCTACGTTATCCCGTTCGGCTCGCGCAAGCGCGTCAACGAGGGCGACGTCATCAAGAAGGGCGATCGCATCACCGAGGGTTCCATCAACCCCAACGACATTCTCGCCATCAGCGGACCTCTCGCGGTGCAGAACTACCTCATCCAGGAAGTTCAGCACACCTACCGTATGCAGGCGGTTGACATCAACGATAAGCACGTTGAGGTCATCGTGCGTCAGATGATGCGTAAAGTGCGCGTCGAAGACGCGGGCGACACCTACCTGCTCAGCGGTGCGCTTGTGGATCGTTCGGAAGTCAACAAGGAGAACGAGCGTGTGCGTGCGCGCATCGACGCGGGCGAAATCCACCTCAAAGAGGCGACCTGCTCGCCGGTGCTCCTCGGTATCACCAAGGCCTCCTTGGCGACGGACAGCTTCCTGTCGGCGGCGTCCTTCCAGGAGACCACCCGTGTGTTGACCGAAGCCGCTATCAAGGGCAAGGTCGATCCGCTCCTCGGTCTGAAGGAGAACGTCATCATCGGCAAGCTGGTTCCCGCCGGTACCGGTATGCAGACCTACTCGGATCTCGAGGTCATCAACACCCATGCGTCCGACGATTCGCCCTATGTGGCGGCTCTGCGCAGCATGCTGGAGGAAGAGCCCGTTTCCGAAGAGAACGAATAATCAAAAAAAGCGTGTGCTGAAAAGCACACGCTTTTTTTGATGAATCCCACGGTTGGATTGTAATGGACGATGCTCACATCGTCCCTCCGATGATTCTTGTGGTAAAGGGGGAGAAGCCTATTTCTCACCCAAAAAACCACTTGAAAAAAATGCGGTTCGTGTTACAATGAAATTGAAAGCAAGGGTTGGCGATGCCGTGAACGGGGGGGTAACATGAAAAAACTATTGGCACTTATACTTTCGATCGGGATGCTGTGCGCCTTGTGGGTTCCTGCGACGGCGACACCTGCGAGCGAGTCGATCTTGTCCTATTACCGCGGTGACATCAACGGCGACTGGACGGTGAACACGTCGGATGTTCGCGCGTTGTACGCGTCTCTCTCCGGTGAACGCACCGCTTTGACAAGTGCAGCGACGGACGCGGACGGCGACGGAATCACCAATATGCTCGACGCGTTGACGGCACTGCGGATATCGGCGGGCTTGAAACAGCCGTGTTTGGTCCTGCCGCCGATCGCGGAGGTAGATGCCTTGCCCGAAGGCGAAGCGATCCCGTTTGAAAACAAATCGGAAGAGCGATTCAATTCGTATGGGGTTTATGATCCCGTGATCAGTACATTCTATGTGGCACAATCGCCCGAAGAACTGAGAGCCATTTGCGACCATGACCTCGAAAGGCGCCCGGATTATGCCGCCTTGTATGATGAGGAATTTTTCGCCGATAAAGCGGTGCTTGTCGTGCGCATCGATATGGGCGAGTGGCCTGAGGAAACCGTGGTGTCGGATGTGGTGCGTAGCGGAAATACTCTGACCGTCAAGGTGCGTCGCCTGTTTCATGGGTGGAATATAAAACCGTCGCTTTGGCGTGAACGCACCGTGCTCGAAATCCCGAAAGAGGCGCTTTCCGGCGTGGATACGCTGCAAATCCGCGTCAGCGATGAGGATATCAACGGAGGCGCCCGTTGGCAGTAAAGCAGAATACGATGAAAAAAGGCAGTCGTTCTACGGAGTGACTGCCTTTTTTGGACTGAATCTCACGGAGCACAATCTTGTCCCCTTCGGATGAGGGGGATTTTTTCTCGCTCCCCTCTATCGCGGGACGATGGGGGCATCGTCCCCTACAAGGTTGCCTCAAGCGAGCGGTAGGGGCGGCGATCTGCCGCCCGATTTGTACGAAAACTCCCTCCGTCTTTCGGCTTCGCCGAAATCCACCTCCCTCAATGAGGGAGGC
>JAFQFZ010000001.1 GCA_017398425.1 Clostridia bacterium
ACGCCCACCACGACCTCCACGACGACCACCACCGTGCAATCGATGGGCAATCTCGTGACCTTCTCGGTCGGTTCGGCGACCGGTTCGATCGGTGACACGATCGTCATCCCCGTCTCGGTTTCCGAGAACCACTACATGGTCAACGGTCAGATCTTCGTCCACTACGATCCCGAAGTGCTCGAGATCCAACCTGTGTGGGACGATGAGGACAACCCCTATTTCGAGGATTACAACAACAAGATCTTCACCAACAAGTACATGTGGGCGTTCAACGGTGACGACGTCGGCGTGGCGAAGTTCGCGTTTGCGGCTTCTGCTTCGAAGGGCACCACCGTGGGCGGCGAGATGTATGCGCTGACCTTCAAGATCGTCGGCGAAGCTCCCGAGGGTTCGGCGATCACCGTTGAGATCCCCGAGATGTGCTCGTGCGACGGTGTGACCAACGGTACCGAAGACTACAACACCAACTTCACGACGGTGAACGGCCTTGTCACGGTCAACTGATTGAAACGCGAAAAAACAGCGGCGGGAGCCGGCTCCCGCCGCTGTTTTCTTTTTGTATTTCTCCGAAGGAGATGGATCGTATGAATCCCTATTTGTTTCATTCGCAAAAAGAAGAGCACCGATTCCCGATCGGTGCCGTAACGCCGCATACGGCGGTGCTGTTGCGCGTGCGCGTGCCCCGCGAGTGGGGATGCCGCGCGTGTCACCTGATCGTGCATCAGGACACCAAACCGATCGTGCACGGCGATATGTTCTGGTCGGGTATGGACGGCGAGTGCCACGAGTGGTGGCAATGCCACTTCGAACCGTCGGAAGAGGGACTGTATTTCTATACCTTTGAACTGCACACCGACAGCGGTATCAAAACGCTGTACCGCATGGCGGACGGCTCGGCGGGTTTGTCCGACACGGGACTTAACGCGCCGTTTTGGCAGATGACCTGCTACGCGGCGGATTTCAAAACGCCCGACTGGCTTGCAGGCGGCGTGATGTATCAGATCTTTCCCGACCGCTTTGCCCGCTCGTCGCAACCGAAAGGCGGCGTGCCGCAGGATCGTTGGATGCACGATTCGTGGGAAGACGGTGTCAACTGGCAACCCGACGATCAAGGACGCTATCACAACAACGACTATTTCGGCGGTGACCTCCAAGGCATCGAGGAGCATCTCGACTACCTCAAAAGTTTGGGTGTCACCTGCCTTTATTTAAATCCGATCTTCGAAGCGCATTCCAACCACCGCTACAACACGGCGTGCTATCGCCGGGTGGATCCGCTGCTCGGCACGGAAGAGGATCTGCGTTCCTTGATCGACAGCGCGGCGGTCCTCGGCATCCGCGTCATCCTCGACGGCGTGTTCAGCCACACCGGCTCGGACAGCGAGTATTTCAATCGCGAGGGTCGCTACGACACGCTCGGCGCGTATCAATCGCCCTCCTCGCCGTACTACAACTGGTTCCAATTCCGCCACTGGCCGCATGAGTATGCGTCGTGGTGGGGCTTTGACACCCTGCCCGAGGTGGTGGAGACCGATCCCGCGTTCATGGAGTACATCAACGGCAAGGACGGTGTCGTGCGCCATTGGACGCGCATGGGACTGGGCGGCTGGCGTCTCGATGTGGCGGACGAACTGCCCGACGGCTTTCTCGATGCCCTGCGCATCGCCGCCAAGGCGGAGGACCCCGAGGCGATCGTCCTCGGCGAAGTGTGGGAGGACGCCAGCAACAAGCACAGCTACGGTCATCGCCGTCGCTACTTGCTCGGTCGTCAGCTCGACAGCGTGATGAACTATCCGTTTGCGGATGCGGTGCTCGGCTTCTTGCGCGGCGGCACGTCGGGATGGTTCTCGGCGGCGGTGTCGACGATTGTTGAGCATTATCCGCCGCAGGTGACGCGCCTGCTGATGAACCACATCGGCACCCACGACACCGAACGCGCCCTGACGGTGCTCGCGGGTGAACCTGCCTACGGACGCGGTCGTCCGTGGCAAGCGGCGCAGGTGCTCAGTCCCGAACAGCGCGACCGCGGTCTGCGGTTGATGCGTCTGGCGTCCGCGCTCCAATTCTGCCTGCCCGGTGTGCCGTGCATTTATTACGGCGACGAAGCGGGCGCAGAAGGCTACCGCGATCCGTTCAACCGCGCTCCCTATCCGTGGGGACGTGCGGATCACGACTTGATCGCGTGGTATCGTCAGCTCGGCAAACTGCGCCGCGTGGCAAAAGCGCTCCCCGAGGGTGATTTTGTGCCGATGCACACCGCGCATGAGGTGGTGTGCTTTGAACGCCGCGATGGGGAAAAACGCGTGCTGTGCGCCGTCAATCGCGGCGACCATGCGCAGGATATCGCCCTTCCGATTTGCTGGCACGGCTTCACCGTCAACCTCGGCGGCGGCATCGTCGATGTGGACGGCGTGTTGCATCTGCCGCCCCTTGACTGTGCGATCCTGATCGACAACGACGATTATTAAGGAGTCGGTTTCGCCGACGAAATGAAAAGCCCGAGGTGCGTTGCACCTCGGGCTTTGTTGTGTATGGTTACGTCGTGTGCCTTGCCTCCCTCTGACGAGGGAGGTGTCTTTCGGCTTTGCCGAAAGACGGAGGGAGAGACGGATCTCGCACAAACGTGTGGCAACCTTGTAGGGCGGGGAAGGCACTCCCTGTTGAGGGCAAAGACTACCCTCCCGTCTCGCCTTGCGGCGAGCCACCCTCCCTGACATGCCTGACGCTCCAAATCTTTGATTTGGCAAGCGGAAGTTATACATGCGAGGCGAAGCCGAGTCGGAAGGGAGGGCAAGGGTTGCGCATGCCCCTACGTCAAGCAATCGGATCGCGTAGGGAACGGATTCATCCGTTCCGTTTCGATGCGGCCGTGTTTGTACGAAAACGCGGCGGCACCAAGACACCGCCCCACATCACCTGTCCGTGCTCGTCAAAAATCTCCAAAAAAATCCGAATTTCTTTTGGGAAATCTCTTTTCATTCGCTCGAAACTGTGTTATAATGATAAATGGCAAAAGTCGGGGGCGAACGATCGTCCCTATGAAAGGACGGAATCCTTATGGACGCTAGTCAGAAAAAACAGCTCGCGATCGCGGCAACGAAGATCCGCATGGCGGCAATTGAAGGAACGTTTCACGCAAAGAGCGGTCACCCCGGCGGTTCGCTGTCGGCGTCGGACGCACTGGCGTATTTGTATTTTGCGAAGATGAACGTGGATCCGCAGAATCCGTCGTGCCCCACGCGCGATCGCTTCGTGCTTTCGAAGGGTCACGCTGCTCCGGCATACTACGGCGCTCTGGCGCACAAGGGCTTCTTCTCGGTGGAGGAGATGAAGGTGTTGCGTCACGTCGGCGCGATGCTGCAGGGTCACCCCGACATGAAGGGTACGCCCGGTGTCGATATGTCGACCGGTTCGCTCGGTCAGGGCGTGTCGGCGGCGGTGGGCATGGCACTCGCGGCGAAGCTCGACAACGCGGACTACCGCGTGTATTCCATCCTCGGCGACGGCGAGATCGAGGAAGGTCAGGTGTGGGAAGCGGCGATGTTCGCATCGCACAAGAAGCTCGACAACCTGTGCATTCTGGTGGATAACAACAACCTCCAGATCGACGGCACGCTTGAGGAGGTCAACTCCCCCTATCCGATCCCCGAGAAGTTCGCGGCGTTCGGCTTTGCGGTGGAGGAGATCGACGGTCACGATTTCGATCAGCTTGAGGCGGCGCTGGCGCGTGCCGAAGCGACCAAAGGCAAGCCCTATGCCATCGTCATGAAGACGGTCAAGGGCAAAGGCGTCTCCTTCATGGAGAACCAAGTCGGATGGCACGGTGTCGCCCCCAATGCCGAGCAGTATGCGGCGGCGATGGCGGAACTGGAAGAAACTCTCAAGCAACTGGAGGCGTAAACAATGGCAGACGTGAAAAAGATTGCGACCCGTGAGGGTTACGGCGAAGCGCTCATTGAGCTGGCCGATGTGTATGACAATCTGCTGGTCATGGACGCCGACCTTGCGGGCGCGACCAAAACCGGTATGTTCAAAAAAGCGCATCCCGAGCGCTTCTTCAATGCGGGTATTGCCGAGGGCAACATGATGAGCGTGGCGGCGGGTCTCGCGGCGTCGGGCAAGCTGGTGTTTGCTTCGAGCTTTGCGATGTTCGCGGCGGGTCGTGCGTTTGAGCAGATCCGCAACTCCATCGCGTATCCCGGTCTGAACGTCAAGATCGGCGCGACCCACGCGGGCATCTCGGTCGGTGAGGACGGCGCTTCTCACCAGTGCTGTGAGGACATCGCGCTGATGCGCGTCATCCCCGGCATGACCATCATCAATCCCGCGGACTACTACGAAGCCAAGAAAGCGGTCTACGCCGCGGCGAAGATGGACGGTCCCGTCTATATGCGCTTCGGTCGTTTGGCGGTGCCGACTGTGTTTGACGATGACTATCAATTCGAGATCGGCAAGGCGAACGTGTTGACCGAGGGCAACGATGTCACCATCATCGCGACCGGCTTGATGGTCAACGAAGCGCTCATCGCGCAGGAGCAATTGAAGTCCGAAGGCATCGCGGCGCGCGTCATCAACATGGCGACCATCAAACCCATCGATCGTGACGCGGTCATCGCGGCGGCGAAGGAGACGGGTGTCATCGTGACGGCGGAAGAACACAGCATCATCGGCGGTCTCGGAAGTGCCGTGGCGGAAGTCGTGGCGGAAACCGTGCCGGTGCCGGTCATTCGTGTCGGTGTCGAGGACGTGTTCGGTCGTTCGGGTCCGGCGGTCGAGCTGCTCAAGGTGTTCGGTCTCTCGGCGGAGAACATCGTGGCCAAAGCCAAGGCGGCCGTGGCGCTCAAGAAATAAGTAAGCTAAAAACGAGGTGCAAAAGCACCTCGTTTTTTTGATGCCATTTCCCTCTTGACAAATGCGGACAATGGGTGTATGGTAATACACGAACGAACCACACAAAAAAGCAAACAAGGGGTGCTGACATCGGTCGGCTGAGAACGGGCAATCGGTCCCGAAACCCTGTCACCTGATCCGGGTAATACCGGCGGAGGGATGTTTTCATAGTTGTGTCGCGGCCAACCCGGATGGCAACGGCAAATGCGAAATCGTCTTTTTCCGCTCGTGCGAAAAAGGCGCTTTTTTGTTGCCGTTCGTCCGAAAATTTCTTTTTTTAGGAGGCCGATTGGTTCAATGAAAATGACCGTACGTTTGACCGAAAGCGCCGTGATGCTGGCTCTGGCCACGGTGCTCAGTCTGATCCCCCTTGCCGAACTGCCCTACGGCGGCAGTATCACCGCGTGCAGTATGTTGCCGCTGGTGGTGATTGCCTACCGTCACGGCACCAAATGGGGACTTTTCAGCGGCTTGGTGCACGGCTTGCTGCAGATGTTCCTCGGCATGAAAAACGTGATGTACTTCACCACTCCTCTGTCGATCGCCGCGGTGATCGTGCTCGACTACTTGCTGGCGTTTGCGGTGATCGGCTTGGCGGGCGTGTTCCGTCGCGTCGGCAAAGGGCAAACGGGTGCGATGGTGCTCGGAGCGCTCGTCGGCTCGACGCTGCGCTATCTGCTTCATGTGCTGGCGGGTGCCACTGTGTGGGCGGGACTCTCCATCCCCACCGAAGCGGCGCTCACCTACTCGTTTGTCTACAACCTGACCTACATGCTCCCCGAAACGCTGGTACTGCTTCTCGGTGTCGGCTTCGTGTCGCGCGTGATCGATTTCCGCACGCCGATGCTGTCGCGCGTCTCGCAAGCGGACGGTAAGATCGACGGCTTTGCCATCGGTGCGGCGCTTGGTGCGGCGGTGACGCTCATTGCGGATGTGGTGCTCGTCTTCTCGCGCTTGCAAAACGCCGACACGGGCGAATTTGCGATCGAGGGTCTCGCGAGCGCCGACTGGGTCACCGTCGGCATCGTCACCGTCGTCGGTGCCGTGGCGGTCGGTGCGCTTTTGATCGTGCGCTTCGTTCGCCGCAAGCACGCACGCTGACCGTTTACAAAATTTTCAAAATCCCCCTCTTGCCTTTTGGGGAAAATCGCGGTATACTAAATTAGCACTCGGTTGTGCCGAGTGCTAATTTTACTTTGTACGGAGGCGTACATCATGGCAAAGAAACAATTCAAAGCCGAATCGAAGCGGTTGCTCGATTTGATGATCCATTCGATCTATACCCACCGCGAGATTTTTCTGCGCGAGCTGATCTCCAACGCCAGCGACGCGCTCGACAAGCTGTATTACCGTTCGCTCAGCGATGATTGCACCGGCATTGACCGCCGTGAATTCACGGTGACGCTCACGCCCGATGCGGCGGCGCGCACGCTGACGATCGAGGACAACGGCATCGGCATGACCAAAGCGGAACTCGAAGAAAACCTCGGTGTCATCGCCAAGAGCGGTTCTTTGGCGTTCAAAAAAGAGACCGAGCAACCCGAAGACATCGACATCATCGGTCAATTCGGCGTCGGCTTTTATGCGGCGTTCATGGTCAGCGACCGCGTGACGGTGCTCAGCCGCGCGTTCGGTTCGGACGAGGCATATTGCTGGGAGTCGGAGGGTGCCGACGGCTACACCGTCAAGGAAGCACAAAAAGACACCCACGGCACGACGATCGTGCTTCATCTCAAGGACAACACCGACGACGAAAGCTACGACGAGTTTTTGCAACCGCATCGGTTGAAGGCGCTCGTCAAGCGCTACTCCGATTACATCCGCTATCCCATCCGCATGGCGATGCCGCAAAGCCGTCTGAAGGACGGATGCGACGGTGACAGCCCTGAGGATTATGAGACGGTGTCGGAGACGGAGACGCTCAACAGCATGGTGCCGCTCTGGCGCAAGAACAAAAACGAGTTGACGGCGGAGGAGTACCACGCGTTCTATCAAGAGAAATTCCGCGATTACGAAGCGCCCGCCCGCGTCATCCACAGCGCCACCGAGGGCGCGGCGACGTACAATGCGCTTCTCTTCGTGCCGTCGCACGCACCCTATGATTTTTATACCCGCGAATACGAAAAGGGTCTTCAGCTCTATGCCAGCGGTGTGCTCATCATGGACAAATGTGCGGATCTTCTTCCCGATTGCTTCAGCTTTGTGAAGGGTCTCGTCGATTCGCAGGATCTGTCGCTGAACATCTCGCGCGAGATGCTCCAGCACGACCGCCAGCTCAAGGTCATCGCCTCGCGCCTTGAAAAGAAGATCAAGAGCGAGCTGTTTGCGATGCTCCAAAACGACCGCGAGACCTACGAAACGTTCTGGAAGAGCTTCGGTATGCAACTCAAATACGGCGTGTACGCGGAGTTCGGCAAGAACAAAGAACTCCTGCAGGATCTGTTGCTGTTCGCGACCTCCGAAAACGACACGACGACCACGCTCAGCGAATACGTCGGTCGCATGAAGGACGGTCAGGACGTGATCTACTACATCGCCGGACGTGACCGCGACCAACTCGCGCGTATGCCGCAGGCGGAGCTCGTACGCGACCGCGGCTACGAACTGCTCTACCTGACCGAGGATGTGGACGAGTTCTGCGTCCGCTCGCTGACGGAGTATCAAGGCAAGAGCTTCAAGAACGTCTCGGACGGCGATCTCGGACTCGAGACCGAAGAGGAAAAGGAAAACGCCCGCAAGCAGGAAGAGGAGAACAAGGATCTGCTCACCTTCATGACCGAAGCGATCGACCGTAAGGCGACCGTCAAGCTGTCCAACCGCTTGAAGAGCCATCCCGTCTGCCTGTCGAGTGAGGGCGGGTTGTCCATCGAGATGGAAAAGGTACTCGCCGCCATGCCGGGCGAACAGGGTCAGCGGTTCAAAGCGTCGCGTGTGTTGGAGATCAACGAACAGCACGCCATTTGGGCGACGCTTCAAACGCTGTTTGACACCGACCGCGACAAGCTCAAAGCCTACACCGCCCTGCTCTACGATCAGGCGTTGATGATCGAGGGCCTGCCCGTTGAGGACCCGATCGCCTTCGCGCAAACACTGTGTGCGTTGATGTGTGAATAAAAAACGAAAACCCGAGGTGCTGTTTGCACCTCGGTTTTTTGTGATATGTGAGGATTGCGTAGACCAACTATAAAAAGTCAAGCAGCAAAATGAGAAATATTATCAGAGAAAGAAACGTCTTTTGAGAGGATGGCAAAGAGTACTCGAACAAGCTTTTTCGCCACATGAGATGTAGCGACAGAGTAATGCTTTTTCTCAGAAAGTTTCTTGTCAAG
>JAFQFZ010000015.1 GCA_017398425.1 Clostridia bacterium
CACCTGAAGGTGAATTGACGCGAAGCGTCAAGAGAGACCACCCTGGGGTGCATCCGTCATTTGCTTCGCAAATGCCACCTTCCCCTCAAGGGGAAGGCTTTTCTTGCTAAAGCTTTCTTTATCCCCCGGCATAGCCGGGGGGTTATTTCTATCTAAAGATATAAAAAACGGGAGTGTCCGAGGACACTCCCGTTTTAGGATCAATATGGATTCTTACACCACGATCGACGCGAGGATCTCACGCACGTCGGCGGTCGAGATCTTGCCGTCGCTGTCGTAGTCCGCGAAGCTGAGCATCTCATCGGTGAGCTTCTCGAGATCGACGATGTGGCTGACGATCGAGCGCGCATCGGTGGTGGTCACCTTGCCGTCGCCGGTGACGTCGCCGTTGGGTTGCGCCGGTTTCTCGGAGAGGTTGCCGTTCGAGCTGCCGCCGTCCTTGACGTAGACGATATCGGTGACTGCCGAAGCCTGCAGCGCTTTCAACGTGAGCGTGCCGGGCTGGGTGAGCGTGATCGTCACGCTCTTGACGTTGCTGTTGTTGATCATGCCGCCGTTCCACTCATAGTAGCCGAGCAGATACATGTTCACGTTCCACGCGCCTGCCGGAAGAGCATTGAACTCGCCCGTCAATTCAAACACGTTAAAGAACTCGTTTTTAAATTCCATGTTGGCATCGCCGTTGGCGTTGGTCAGTTCCATGCTGACGTTGAAGGGTGCAGTGGAGTCAACATCCATCAGCAGGTTCTTCATCACCGTCGGATCGAACGTGTCGTTCACATCCATCTTGATGCTGTAGCCCGAAGCGGCGGTCGCATTCATCGTCAGCGTGCCGTCGTTGTAGGTGTAGTTGCCGGCACCCGACAGCTGAGTGATGTTGTCGTTCATCATCGTCTTGTGCTTGTCGGGAAGATCAAACTTCTGCGTGAAGCGCAGGTCGTAGAGCTTGACGTAGGAGTCTTTTTCACCGACCACGTAGTAGTTCACCTGCGTGAACTTGACGTTGCCGCTTGCCGGCGCATGACCGACGTTGCGGATGTAGGAGCCGATGTTGAAGAATTCCTCCATCGGGCCTGCGGGAAGGTCCGTCTCACCCTGTCCGGCAACGGTGGACAGGTGCAGCGAATGCTCCACGCCGTCCTTGTCAAGATAGGTGACCACAACGTTGAACTGGGCAGTGCCGTCCTTCTTAAGATAAATGTAAGTATCGTTGACGGAATCGAAGCTGTTTTGGTAGGTCATGTATGCCGTCGGCCACGACCAGTTGGTGTCGTTGGTCACGCCGTTGTACATCGTCACGGAGCCGTATTCATCGGCGTTATAGTACGGCCAGATCTGTCCCTTTTCTTCAAAGTCCACGAGCTGTAGCTGCTGTTCATTGGGCATTAGGTTGTTGTTGGCTCCCCAATACTGTTCCACCCATTTGGCGTATAGCGTGAAGTCGTACGGCACGGGGGTGTTGAAATCGTAGAGATCGGTGAGCTCAGGGTTGCAATACCAACCCGCGAAATCAAACGCATAGCGCGCGGGAGGCGTCGGGACGGGCACAGTATCGCCGGTCTTGACCTTCGCGGGAGTGACAGCGGAACCGCCGTTACTTTCGAAGGTGATGGTGTTGCCGGGAGCGTAGGGACTCGTAACTTCCTTGGCGCCCGCGGCATACTGCTCGAGGTAGCTCCAGAAGATCTTCCAGAAGTAGCCGTCGCGACCATTCGTGTAGTAACCCGCCTTCTTAAAGGTGTTGGTGGACTCGTTGTAAGTCGCGCGCATCTGCATCGGGCAGTCCTTACCGTAGTTGGTGGACGGATCGTACTGCAGTGCGTCATAGTGCATCTTGACGGCGGTGCGGTAGTCGAGGCCGTGGCGCTCGCAAAGCACCGCCACGAGGTACGCCGTGTTTTTCATGGTCTGGTCGAACTGATCCTCGTACCACTTCATGATGGCGTCGCCGTCCGACCACTTCTCGCCGCCGAAGGTCTCGGTCGCGGGGAAGTTGTTAACGCACATTTCGATACCGATCGCGTTGTAGCTCGAGGGGGTCGTCGTACGCGAGGTACCCGCGTGACCGGCATAACGGTTATCAGGCACGCCTTGGTAGATCTCTTTGTCGTCGACCGTGTAGTGCCACGCCGCCGACGTACTGGTCTTGTTGGTGTTGGTGTGCACGTTCTTGGCGGTAGCGGTACTGACATAGGTGCCGGTGTTGTGGATCATGATGTACTTCAGGTTGAACGACTTCGAACTCAACGAGGTACGAAAGTCAACCTTGACGGGAGTCTCCGCGTCGGTGCCTGCACCGAGGGTGTAGGTCACGTTGTTGGTTTTGCCGTTATGCGAGGGCATCACATACGGGCCCGCTTCGGTCTTTTGGGGAATGAGCGCCGCCAGCGGCAACACCACCGCGACCATCACCAAGCTCAAGACCGCAGCAAGAATACGTTTCATCATCTTGGCATCGTTCCTTTCTTCTTTGACAAACACACCCCTGTTCGTCGATTTACAATCTTCTACGCATCTCATTATAGCGCGAATTTGTCTGCGCGTCAACCGCTTTATGTGAAAATCCCCAAAACCGCCCCACTATCACTATAAAAAATAGCAATTTCACCAAACCTCCAGCGGATATTTTAGAGATTTATTCCAACTGCTCCGCACACAAAAACGGCGGTCACCCAAAGGTGACCGCCGTTTTGGTCGATTTTATGTGTTGACGAGGTTCCACAGCGTTTGTGCGCTGTCCTCCTCCGCAAAGGTGCGAAAGTCCTCGATGATCTGCTGTCCGAGACGAAGGAAATCAAGCGTCTTCGCATGGGCGACCTCTTCGCGACGCGTCGCCGCCGGAAGCCCGTAGATCGCGAGTACCGCATCCAGCGTCGCCACCACGCGCGTTTTCAGCGGAATGACCGACGAGTCGGTCATCAACGCACCGTAGAGAACACCCGCTGCCAGCATCTCCGCCGCGTCAAACTGTTCCTGCGTCCACAGCGGAAGCCCTTTTCCGAACGACTCCTTCACCTGTGCGATGTTGTTTCGGCGAATGATCGCCATGCAGATCGGACTGCGGTAGGCCGCCAAGTACAGATCCCTCACAGCAAGATCCTCTTCGCAAGCCGCCACCACCGCCGCGATTTCCATAGCGAGCGATTTGGTGGTGCTTACCCCCTCGGCGGCTCGCTGATCCATACGCTGCCATTGGAAACGACACAGCAGTCCGTTCAGTTCCGCCAGCAAATGTTCCTTCGTCGGGAAATGGAACGTGATGTTGCCGGGACTCATGCCCAGTGCCGCCGCCAGCATTTTGAAGGTGGTGGCACTATACCCCTTTTCCAAAAAGAGGCGTGTTGCCGCACGCACGATCTGCAATTTCGTCAAAGTGCTTTTATCCACACGCGTCACGTTGCGCGCCTCCTCTCGCTTACGTTGTGTTCCGATTATATACAGATGCGTTTTCTTTGTCAACACATCAGCAGAGAATACACCGTTTCGCCGCCGTTGACAAAGATCTCCATGATGTACTCGTCGTGCAGGATCTGAAGCTGACGCACCTCACCCGTGTGCGTGAGCGAGGGGCGCGCCGTGCGCGAAACCACAAAGCCGTCGTCGGTCATGGTGAGCGCCGTATCGGTGCTTTGCATCAGAGGCACCATCGTCTCGAGCGGGCGACCGCAGATGCGACCGTTTTCCACGACGATGCGGCGCGGAATGGACATACACCCGATGTCGATGCCTTCCACAAAGCCGGCAAACTTCCAACCGGGGATCCACGTGATCAGCAAGGGATCGCCGTTTTCATCGGGAAACACCTGTCCCGCGTATTGATCGGGTCCTTTGTCAAAACGGTCGGACAGTTCACATTGGAAACGTCCGTCCTCGAGCGTTCCGATCATGATCTGGAAGAAGTGCGTCTCGTCGAGATTGCACACGGACGTTGCCAAAAGGCACTTGCCGTCCTTGAGCGGGACGATGGAGGGGCACTCCGCGTATTTCGCATTCTCCCACTCCCCGAGCACCGACACAAACTCCCACGACAGCAGGTCGTCGCTGCGGTACAAAAGCAGGCGTGCCGTTTGCGTTTCGGGATGTCCCGACGCAACGACGCAATAGTACACACCGTTCATGCAACAGACTGCCGGGTCGCGGAAGTCCGGACCGCCCTCGGGCGGATAGGTCGCAATGACGGGGTTGCCCGCATATTTTTCAAAGTTCACGCCGTCCTCCGACACCGCCACGGCGATGGTGGACTCGGCGGCGATCGCCGCATAGAACAGATACAGCTTGTCGTCCTTGACGATCGCCGTACCCGACCAGCATCCGCCGCCGTCATACGGAAAGCTCGGCACGAGCGCCACGGGGAGCTCCTCCCACGTGTGAAAATCCCTGGTGCGCGCGTGACCCCAGCACATCTGCTCCTTCCACGGGATGGGATGATGCGGAGCGTGCTGATAGAACACGTGGTAGTAGCCTTTGAAATATACCAGGCCGTTCGGGTCGTTCATCCAGCCCGCCTGCGGTTGGTAGTGGTGTTGCAACGATTTTGTGTAATTCATAATCTTTCTCCTTTGCGGTTATCGTTCCGCGAAGAAACGCGACGTCTGATTTGAGTATATCACACATACCTCTGAGAGTGCAACCGTTTTGACGCATCAATCTCAATGAAACTGCGAATGATACAGCGTGTGGTACAAGCCGCCTCGACGCAGGAGGGATTCGTGCGTACCTTGCTCGAGGATGGCGCCGTCCTTGACGACCAGGATGGTATCGGCGTTTTGGATGGTCGACAGGCGATGCGCGATGATGAAGCAGGTCTTGTTTTCCATCAACGCCGTCATGGCGTTTTGAATTTGGATCTCCGTGCGCGAATCCACGTTGGAGGTCGCTTCGTCAAGGATGAGGATGGGCGCTTCGGACAAAAAGGCGCGCGCGATGGTGATAAGCTGCTTTTGTCCTTTGGAAATGTTGACGCCGTCGTCGGACAGCACCGTATCGTAGCCTTGCGGCAAACTGCGGATGAAGTCGTCGATCTTGGCGCGGCGCGCCGCTTCGTACACTTCGTCAGGGGTCGCATCCTCGCGTCCGTAGGCGATGTTTTCAAAGATGGTGCCGCCGAACAGCCACGTATCCTGCAACACCATATTGAACGCCGCTCTCAGATCGGCACGGCGCAACCGCATCGACGGGATGCCGTCGATCGTGATCTCGCCGCTTTGCGGATCGTAGAACCGCATCAGCAGATGGATGATGGTGGTTTTTCCTGCCCCCGTCGGTCCGACGATGGCGACCGTCTGCCCCTTTTTCGCCGTGACGGACACCTTGTCGAGCACGCATTTGTCCGCCGTATAGCCAAACGTTACTTCCCGCAGATGCACGTCGCCTTTGACGGTTTTGAGTTCCTGCGCATCGGCGGCATCGGTGGGTTCGGGTTCTTCATCGAGCACGGCGAACACGCGCTCCGCCGCCGAAAAAGCGGACTGGATCTCGTGAAGGATGTTCGAAAATTCGTTGATGGGACCTGCAAACTTGCGGGAATACTGCACGAACTGTGCGACACCGCCGAGCGTGATGAAAAAGACAGACGACGCAAGAACGGTGCCGTTTTGCGAAAACATATACAACACACCGCCCAAAATCGCCACCAGCGTCAGGGACAGGTTGTTGATGAGGTTGATGGTCGGAAACAGTAAGGCGGCGTTGTATTCCGCTTTATAATACGCGTCCATCGCTTCGTCGTTGATGCCGTTGAAGCGCGACGAGATCACCCGCTCTCGCCCGTAGGCCGAGATGGTGCGCGAGCCGGTGAGCATCTCCTCCGCGAAGCCGTTGAGCTCGCCGTATTTTTTGGAGCGTTTGGAAAACAGCGGGCGTACCTTTTTGGAGCGATACCGCGTGAACAGCAACGACAGCGGCACCGTCAGCACGAAGATCAGGATCATCGGCTTCGAGATCTGCCACATAAACACAAGCGAGCCGATCACGGTGTACAAACTGGTCAAGATCTGCACCAGATCGTGCGACAGCGTGCTGTTGATGGTATCGACGTCGTAGGACAAGCGGCTGATGATGTCGCCTGTGGCGTGGGTATCGAAATACGAAATGGGCAGCGTCATCAGCTTTTCAAACACCTGCTTGCGCATTTTTGCAATGATGCGTTGACTCAAGCGCAACATCACCACAGCAAGCACGTACGACAGCAACGCGGAAAGGACATAGCATCCGATCATCCAAAGGACATTCTCGAACACCGCCCCGAAATCGACGCCGCCCGACGTTTCGATCGCGTCGATCGCCGCACCTGAATAGCGCGGGCCCATCAGGGAGAGCTGGTTGGATACGAGCGTCAACAACACCGCCACCAGAAACAGCGGCCACTGTTGCAAAACGTATTTGCTCAGTCGCCGAAACACGCCCTTTTTCTTTTTGGAGGATTTGTCTTTATCACTCAAGGAACGCACCCCCCATCTGCGACTCGCTGATCTCGCGATATTCCGCGCAGGTCGCGAGGAGTTCCTCGTGCGTTCCGCAACCGATCAGTGCGCCGTCGTCGATCACCAAGATGAGGTCGCAATCCTTCACCGAGCTGACGCGCTGTGCCACGGTGACGACCGTGGTGTCGGGAAGCTCTTTGACCAATGCCGCGCGCAGGTTGGCGTCGGTTTTATAATCGAGCGCCGACGAGGCATCGTCGAGGATCAAGATATCGGGATCCCCCGCCACGGCACGCGCGATCCACAGGCGTTGACGCTGTCCGCCGGAGAGGTTCGTGCCGCCTGTGGACACCTCGTATTCATAGCCTTCGGGGATCGCGGTGATGAATTCGTGTGCCTGCGCGATCTTCGCTGCTTTGACGATCGCGTCGTGCGCGATCTCGCGCCCGAAGCGGATGTTTTCTTCGATGGAAGCGGCATACAAAAAGTCGTTTTGAAAGGCAACACCGAACAAGGCGGTGCGTTCTTCGGGCGTGAAGGAGCGCACGTCGCGCCCGTGGATGCGTACGGTGCCGCCATCGGCATCGTAAAGCCGCATCAGCAGACGCAAGATCGTAGACTTGCCGCTTCCCGTTGCACCGATGATACCGAGCGTCTCCCCTTTTTGCAAGGAGAAGGACACGTCGTGCAGGTTGTCGCGCACGCCGAGATAGGAAAAGGACACATGATCAAAGACGATGGAGAAGGACTCATCACCGTTTCCGTCGTCTTTGCACAGCGACAATTCCTCCTCTTCGTCCAGCACCGATGCGATGCGCGCGGCCGAGGCGGCGCACTTGGTATACATGACAAACATACGCGAGAGCGACATCATCGCCATCGAGATGAGCGTGAAATATTGCATGAATGCGATGACCGTTGCCACCGACGATTGCCCCGTGGAAACGAAATAGGCACTGACCGCGATCACCGCCACGATACCGAGATTCATCAATAACGTCATGACGGGATTGACGATCCCCATGATCGTGCCCGCCTTGGTTTCTTGTTTTTTCAGCGCGACGTTCGCGTTGTCGTAACGCGCGTTTTCATAGTCTTCCTTCGACAGCGCCTTGATCACGCGAATGCCCTGCACGTCTTCACGGACAACACGCACCATGCCGTCGACGGATTTTTGCACCTGCGCGTACAACGGCACGCCCTTGCGCGAAATGCCGTAGACCACCGCAAAGATGAACGGTAACGTGGCGATCATGACCAAAGCGAGCTTTTCGTCCATCAGCAACGTCACAGCGATACCGCCGAGCAACAAGATCGGCGCACGGATGCCCATGCGTTGCATCATGCCGATAAAGTTTTGCACGTTGTAGGTGTCGGTGGTGATGCGAGATTCGAGCGACGGGATCGTGAAGCGGTCGGTGCTTCGCGCGGAAAGGCGCAAGGTTTTGGAAAACAGTTCTCGGCGCATTTCGGCAGAAAAGAGCATGGTAGTTTTCGCCGCCATGCGGTTGGCGACGATGTTCCCCACACACGCCGCCACCGCGCAAACCGCCATCAACACACCGTAGCCCACGATGGTGCCGACGTCGTTGGTGACGATCACATGATCCAAAATATAGCTGAGCAAAAACGGAATGATCAATTCCGCCACCGTGCCAAACACCTTCACGGCGGTGCCGAGCGCGATGCGCCGTTTCAGCGGCTTCAAATACATCCATATGCGCTTCATCGGCTCACCTCACAAGCATCAAATTTTGACATACAACGATTTCATACGAAACTATTGTAGCGAAGCGTCTCGTCTCTGTCAACCGATGCGAAGCAAAAAAGGAGTCATTTCCCCCATCCGTTCGGATCGAGAAAATGACTCCTGATGATTTTAGCAACGCGGCACGATTGTCAGCCGCTGACAAAATCCAGCTGTCCGTTCTTCACCGTCAGCTCGCACATGGCATAACCGCCGAGATACGAAAGCGCTGTGGCGTATTGACCGTCGTTGTGGCTGTTGAGCGAGGCGGCCACCGCCGTAAGGTCGTTGCTTTGTGTACCGTAGGGCGACGAGACCGCCGCACCGTTTTGTGTGCGATAATGATACACGTTGTGGTAGTCTGTGGAATTGTGATTGACCGCAACGGGCGAAGCCGCGGCACCCGAAGAGTGCGTGCCGGCAACATACAAATTGTAGACGTAGCTGTAGTTGGAATAGATCGCGCCGCCCTCCTGCTCGGCGTCCAGATCCACCTCAAAGACGCAGTTGATCAGTTGTCCGTACAACGCGCGCACGACCTGCGCACACACGCCGCCGGCAATGCGACCTTCCACCCGCAGGTTGGCGATCACACCGTACGAATACGGGAACACGGATTGTTGATCGCCGCCGTCGATGTCGACCTTGAGCGTGTGACCGTCGCCGTTATAATTGCCTGCAAAGGCATAGCGTGCGCCGCCTCCCGCGGCGGTGCCGTTATACCCCTCGACCCCCGTCATATCGATGTCTGCGGTCTGCTTAAAATACATACCGTAGCCGAACATCGCCGCTTGATCGGTGGCGGTGGACTTGGCAAATTCATCGGTGAGCAGTTTGAAGTGCTCGGCGGTCTCGATGCGATAGGGATCCTCCTGCGTGCCTTGCCCCGCAACGACGTCAAACAGGTTTTTCGCCCCGGTGACGTCCTTGATCGTCGGATCGATCACGTTGCCGCCCGATCCGCCGTAGGGGGTGGTCGGGATCAGGATGCAACCGGCGGGAATGATGTGTCCGGTGGAGATGTTGTAGCCGGTGTAGACGATGTAATCCTCATACAGATCGACGATATAGCCTTCGCTGCCGTAAGTCGTGGAGTTACTGTAACGTCCGTCGGTATCGCTGATCAGCTTATCGCCGTGGTTATACGAGCTGGTCTGCGTGCCGCTGCTGACGTGAACCATGCGGCAGAAGGTGTCGTACTGATCGGAATAGTTCTCGTTTTCATAGAAGGTCAGGTGGGTGTGACCGCTCATCATGATGACGTTTTTGTACGTTTCCAGCAAGCCCTTGAGTCGCATCGTCTGGGTGTACGATTCTTTGAAGGTGATCTTGCGCGTATAATCGCCGTTATAGCGGTCGCCGGGACTCCAGTTCCAAAACGGCGCGTGCTCGATCAGGAAGACGTTCGTGTCGGGTTTGTTGAACGTCGCAAGGGTCTCCTCCAGCCAGTCGATCTGCGCCTTGGAGAAGTTGTCGTAGATCGCGCTGTCACTCGGTCCTGCCAATTCCTGCGCCATGAAGATGAACACATTGTCGCGGTCGCCCTCGTTCTTGCCCTCTTTGACCACATAATAATACGGCGAATTTTCAAAGGGATGCACCTCGTCTGTGCCCGAGGTATACGCCGTAAACAGACCGATCGTCGAAGCGGTGTTGCCGTGGTTGCCGATCGCTTCGTAGACGTTTTCAACCGGGATGCCGGACGCTTTGATGCTGTCGATGTAGTAGCCGTATTCGTAGTCGAGGTTGGTGTCGCCCGTCATATCGCCCGTGATGATCACGCTGTCCACCTCGTGCTCCGAGAAGAAGTTCAGCGTGTTTTTCCACTTGGCCTCCGAGCCGAAGCCCAACCCTTCAAAGTTGATGTGAATGTCCGACGTGGCGCCGAAGCGATACTGCAGATCGCCGAGATCCAGATGCTTGGCGGGGTTCAGATCGAGGATATCCACCGCCGTTTCCACGTTCGGATGGGCGTCAAGAAAACGGCTGTCGCTTTCAAACACCGCAAGCTTGGTCGCCTCGGGCGGCAGATAGGCGCCGTCCTTCACGGTATGCGACACCGTGCCGCCGGTGATGGCGATGCTCGCCACCTCATCGTACTCCTCAAGCAGGCCGTAGGTGTTCGCATAGTACACCAGATAATAACCGCTTGTTTTGTTGCTCGTCGTGGGAGTCACGGTGATCGTTCCCTGTGCAAATCCCGCCTTGTCCTGTTCATCCCCCGTGAAGGTATAGGTCAGGTTCGCTTTTTTGTCGAAATTCAGCATCGCCAACGACGGCGCCGCTACCTCGCACTCATTCCGATCGCTGAGCATCATGTGTCCGAGGATCATGGTGCCTGCCGCTTGCAGTTCAATGGTGATCGTTTGCATATCCACCGTTTCGGGGAGCGGCGACTTGTCCCACGTGTAGCATCCGTTGGTCCAAAGCGCCTTGTTTCCGTACTCACCTGCCGGAGCGGGATCGCCGAACACGTCGGAAAAATCACCGCTTGTGTCCATTTTTCTGTCGTTCGTCTCGTCGTAGAACGTAATGACAAACGGAGTCGTGGACGAAACCGACACATGCGTCCATTGCAGAACAGCCGCGTCATAGATGCCGGGACCTTCGATCGTCACCTTACCGGGCGCGGTGGCGGAGATCACCCAACTGCCGTCGGCTTGTTCGGTCACGGTCGCGTTTTCCGTGGAAAGGATGCGGTCGTAAACCAGCAGATCGGTCTCTTCCGCGAGGAGGGTCGGGGGCGTGAGCGGATCTCCCGACAAAATCGCCTGCAACGCCGTGCGGGCATCCGTCGTGTTCACCGTTCCGTCGCCGTTGACATCGGCCAGACGAATCTGCTGTTTGTCAAACACATGACTGCCGATCAGATACAGCACCGTATCGCGCACGTCAGCCGACGACAATCGTCCGTCCCCGTTGACGTCGCCGCCGACAAGGGAACCGACCGCTCCCGTCAAAACCGGAACGGTGGAAATCATCGACGTGATCACGAGCGCCGCCAGCAAGAACGATACAATGCGAACGCGATGTTTGCGCATATAGGTACATCCCTTTCTTTTAGGTTTTTCCGAGGGTATATAATCTGAGTATATTATAAAGGAATCTGTTTGGAATTGCAAGATGCACGTTGTCCTTTCATGTGCCGCAGGCACGCTTCATAGCCGTCAGGCGACTTCATGTTTCATGCGCCGCCGGGTGTGCTTCATTTCCACCAACAAAAAAGACCAAGTCTTTTTTGTTGGCTCGTTAGATACGGGATGGATTCCGAAACCGCAAATACTCTTGTAAAATTTCATCCGCATCACAGATATCGGTTTTATATCCGTCGATCTCATTGCATATCCACGCATAATAATTCAGCAGTCCTTCGATAAAGGAACCGAGAATGTCTTCAATCGTGCTATGTCCCGTGCGAACAGGAAGGCGAAGTATAGGTACATCTTCTTCGTTGTCAAAGACGGGGTAGGTATGAAAATCTGACCAATAAAAGAGATATCCGACTCGTTTGCCGTCCCGTCGGATCAAATAATGTTTATACTCAAAATCCACCCACAGAGTAATCGGAATGGTATAGTTCGATTCCATCCACTCCACAAACGCGCGAAGTTCATTTCGCACATTTTCAGGCACTTGTTTATCAAAACCGATATCCAATTCGGGTTTAATATGATCGGCCACTTGAAGTGAAAGGGTTTGCGCCCTTTTCCAGACGCTGTTTTCGGTCATACACAATCACCTGCCTTTGCTGTCAGTATAGCACAAGGAATTGGTTTTGTAAATGAAGCATCGGCTTCGCCGATATGAAGCGGCGGCAAAGCCGCCATGAAGCACTCACTTACGTTCGCATGAAGCGAAGCGCACGTTGTCCTTTCATGTGCCGCAGGCACGCTTCATAGCCGTCAGGCGACTTCATGTTTCATGCACCGTCAGGTGCGCTTCATTTCCACCAAAGAAAAAAGGTCGGCCTATTTAGATACGGGTGGACATTTACAGACAACTCACCTCAATGCCGACCACACCGTAACGAGAAATTTGCTCATCAGCATAATAGGCGTACATATCTGAAGGGGCAGCAGTCGATAGCTCATTTTCCGCGTATCCGCATTTTGAAAGCGGTAACGTAGCATACAACTCTTCAAACGTCGCAAATTCGTACCGCATATGCACGACGACTTCCAAACGTTCATCCGTTTCGGTGTTGCGAAACACAATGTGATCACCGACAGCAATCACCTGTCGCTTCGGATCGTTCAACCGCAGTTCAATCGTTTTTGTCCCATTTGCGATCTTCTCGAACGCAAAGGGGACAAGGCTCATGGTATGTTCTCTCACTATTATCACCATCACAGTTTTCTCGCTTTAAAGATCACCGACAGCGGGAGCATTTTGGCTTTCTTTTGCTTATCGGTGATATCGCCATCAGCAGACATGGTGGCTTCGTCGGTCTGCTCTACAATCTGCTCAACCGCAAATCCGGCTTTAGCGAGAGCATTAACATAGGTCGAGATCTTGCGGTTGCACAGCACGATCTCGCCGTCGTGCGCGGGCATCGTGAAGTAGGATTCATCGAAATAGCTTTTACTCATGGCAAGGGTATCGTTTTCGATGACCGTCAGGCGTTCCGCACACGACCACGCCACACAATAATTCAGCGTATGATTCCAACTGAAAATGAAGATGCCGTCCTTTTTGAGATACGACGCGATCTTTTGAAATGTACCATCAAGATCGGTTGTCCAGCCAATGCCGTAGATCGAATAGACATAGTCGAAATAGTCCTTCGGGACATCCAACTCCGCTTCCATCGGGGAGCAGATCAAGTGAGCGGCATAGCCGTTTTCACTTAGATACCGCTCGGCATTTTCAAGTTGCTTGCTCGACAGATCCACGCCCCACAGTTCACCCGCTTTACGGTCGGCGTGGTATTTGAGCGAATGACCGCTGCCACAGCAGATTTCAAGCATTGTTTTGCCTGTGACATCACCGAACAGGTGCAGGTCATCCTCAGTCGGACAATGTACGCCGTATTCGGGCAACGCCGTCGCACCGAACCATAAATCTGCGTGGTTATTCCAATACTGTTCATTGGTTTTTATAATGTCTTTGTTCATAGTTTACCCCTATGCTGTCCATTTCATTTCAATCAGCATTCCGTCTGTTTCGCCTGTTGCGGTAAATCCTGTGGATTGATATAAACGGATGGCTGTTTCATTATCTTCATGAACACCTAAATAGATTTCTGCAACTCCAAAGGTATCGATCAGATATTGTTTTGCAAGTTCGACAGCTTGTTTGCCGTAACCACGATGTTGATACCGCTCGTCGATCAGCAATTTCCATAGCGTATATTGTTGTTTTGATTCATAAAAGCCCATCATCACAAAGCCAACAAGTACTTCGTCATCATAAACCGCAAACGGATATGCCGTATCACGATACACCCACGCCTGTGCAAGCGAATGTGCTACCGTGGACACATACGCTTCTTGCTCTTTTGTAGTTTTCAATTCCAGCACAGCATCGAGGTTTTCTTTTGTGATTTTACGTAGATGCACCATCGTTTTCACCTTAACACAATTTGATACCGTAAACTTTTCTTTCCATCCTCAAAGAACTCGTCCACCAACACGCCGCCGTTCTTTTCAATCACCTTAATAGCACCGTGGTTGCCGTCATAAGGTACAATATCCACTTTGGTTATACCCATTTTACGGCATTTGGCAAGTGCCAGTTCCAGCATAGCTGTTCCGTATCCTTTGCCTCTATTCCACGGGGCAATACCTGCGTGCAGATGACCGCGATGTGTGTTGCCGTGATTGATAACGATACTTCCTAAAATATCCCCGTCACCGTTCACAAGAAAATACAGCGTACAAGGGACGCCGGTTGACAAAGCCGCACCCGTGGTACGATCATCCTCGCACCATTCAAGCCAACGTGAATACGGCACGTTGCCCCTCAGTTTACTGCTGTATCGGCTTAATAACTGCGGCGCAATCGTTTCACCCGAAGCTTCCCAACGATCCATCATTTCCGCATACGCTTTTTCGTGGCTTTCGTTGGGAATTTCGAGAAATATTCGTTGTTTGCTAACAAACTGCTTCAATTCTTCTGCAATCTTCACTGCCGTTTGCACCACAAATTCCTCGGCACGTTCCTTTGTCAGATAAGGATATACCCGATCAAGGTTGTCCTTCTCCTGCGAATAGAACCATACAATAAACTGTTGCCGATCCGCAAATGCGTGTCGCGCAAACCGATCAATATAGGTGTTATCAAACCCTTCAGCGGCTTTGTAGATCTCCCACGCACGGAAATTCGGATGCTCTTTGAGATACAAATAGTCAAGATCATACCAATCGCGTTTCAGCGGGCCGTTGATAAACCCATGCGGATCGTTTTCGCTTTCGTTCTTGTGCTGTTCCATACACGGCCGAAAGATATTATCAACCCACGCTACATCCGTCAGCAGATGTGCATAATAGCCGAGATAGAAGGATCGCTCACGCGGCGTATACATCGCCCATTGTGAGGGTGTCATATACTGCGACATAAACAACGCCGGATCGGGGGATGGATGCTCGCTGTTATGGTCGGTGCGAAAATGTGACTGATCTTTATCGGGTGTATAGGTGCCGTCGCCGTTCGGCAGACCGCTGTCGGGTGCAATATTACCGACCACAAACTCAGTAGGGTTCAGCATCGGAAACACCGACAACAGCTTGTTTGCCACACGCAAATGAACCATCCACGATGCCATTAGAGCGACACTCCTTTACAATTTTTCTTTGATACGGGCAATCTCCGTTTCCGTCAGTCCCAAACGGTGCAGGTAGCTTTCGGCATCGCCGTAGGCTTCGGTAAACAGCCGCAGAAAGCCTTCCATATTCGCACGGCACGGAATAACAAGATTCATATCCGCATCGGGAAACTTTTGCCTGATCGCTTCAAACCGTGCGCGACCGTATTCGGCGGTCAGCACATAATCTTCTATAATTGTTCCAGATTCGACGCCGACAAGCATTAGCAGGATTGCCGACAAAACACCTGTGCGGTCTTTTCCGGCGGTGCAATGAAATAGGACGCCGCTATCAGCATTCGCAATACTGCGGAATACCGCCGCCATATTCTCTGCTTGTGCGATTCGCATATAGCAAGGCGGGATTTCAGAAAGGCAAGTCGGTGAGCTGCCATCTTCTTCAATCGGGCAAGCAATATAGATGAAGCCGTCCGCTTCGGCAAACTTGCTCGGTGTTTTTGCCATATCCTTTTCACGGCGCATATCGACAATTGTCGTGATGCCGTTATCACGCAAAAACGCAACATCCCGCTCGCTTGGATATTTCTGCACATCGCTCCGCACAAGCGAAAGAGGTTGTGTCAGCGTTCCATCAGTTTTACGATAACCCCCGAGATCGCGCGTGTTTTGCGTGGTTTCCAGTAAACTTGTATGTTGCATTATGTTCCTTCTTTCAACTGATTGGACACAAATCGGATGAGTTCGTTTGTGCCTGTGAGATATTGCTCGAAGAATTCGGTGGGATATGCTACCGTGCCGTTTTGAATGTCAGACAGCGGCACCCAACAGAAATCCAAGTCAATGCGCTCGTTGCCTATCTCGTCGTATCCGCGAAAAGCACCATCAAGGGGAATGGAGCTGTCTTTTAATTGGATATCATAATATAAGCAGATTTGGTGACATGGTTTGTTGCCCCAACGCCAAAACACTTCGCCGACGGCAAGTAATTTACCGACTTCGATATCTGTACGCAGTTCTTCTCGGAACTCCCTCACAAGAGTGGCTTCCGCCGTTTCAAACATAGCAACATGACCGCCGATGATAGAATAATTCTCATTCTTCGGCTTTTGCAACAGAACTTTACCGTTGTGGATCAAGATACCGCCAACACGATATGAAAAGATTGCATCTTCGGTTTTAAACAGAATATCACTCATAAGATCACCACCGACAATTATTCTTCAAACACATCGTGTTCCGCGATCTCTATCAAACATTCGCCGTCAAAAGCCATTTTCACGATCCACGGCATGAAATGCCGAACACGCTGAAAGTAGTTATAGCCAAAGGACGGATCATAATAATTCAAAATGGTGCTGAGTGCCGTTCCGTGCGTTCCGATGACGATCGTCTGATCTTTATGTTCGGCGAGAACTTCTTGCAAGGCGGCAATGTTGCGCTCTTGCACTTCCCTCAAGCTTTCGCCGTCGGACAGCTTGTAGCTAAAGTCTGCCCATTGCTGTTTGCAAAAGCTTTCAAAATCGTCGATCCATACACTTTCGACCTTGCGCTCACGAAAGTCGGGAACGATGCCAACGGGCAATCCGACGCGGTCGGCAAAATCCTTGACGGTATCAAACGAGCGCTTATAAGGGCTTGACAGCACTACATCCACGGATTTGTCAAGCAAGAACGTCGTCACACGCTTTCGATCTTCCAATCCATTCGCCGTCAGTTCGCGTTCGAGATCATTGTGATTATCATAATTCGGCTGTGCATGCCGCACAAAGTAAATCGTGGTCATATGTATCATTCTTTCGTTTCACAATAATACAGCACATCTTTGCCGTTTGCTTTGGCGTATTCGATTTCTTTGTGGACAGATTCGCCGATGTAGCCATCGATGTTGACCACATAAATGCCGTCGCTCAGATCGATCTTTTTATAGTGTGCTTCGGCAAGCCGTGCAAGCGCAGCATCGGTCAATACGGTATCATCGGAACAATATACACATTGCAAAACCGCATATCCTTTTTCAGCTTCTAAAGCATAAGCAATATCTTGCATTTCCTTTTGAAAGCGCATACTGCCGCATATCGTATAGGTTTTCATCGTTTGCACCATCCTACTATCAATAGCCGAGCGTGCCGTCGAGTGATTCGTCATTTTCGATCCACTCGCTGACAGGAATCGCACGGTAGGCAGTTTCCGTATCGCGGATATACACGGTTTCAATGCCTGCGTTGATAATCATACGCTTGCACATCGAGCAACTATTAACATTCTCTACATACTTGCCCGTTTCCACATCCAACCCGACAAGGAAGATGTTACTGCCGATCATATCACGGCGGGAGGCGCTGATGATGGCGTTTGCTTCGGCATGAACGCTTCGGCAAAGTTCATAGCGTTCGCCACGAGGAATATGTAATTCGCTACGGATGCATTTGCCCATATCCGAGCAGTTCTTTCTGCCACGCGGAGCACCGACATAACCCGTCGCCACGATCTCGTCGTTTTTAACGATGACCGCACCATAATGCCGTCTCAGGCAAGTGCATTGATGCGAAACCTGCTCGGCAATATCGAGATAATAATTGATTTTATCTTTGCGTTCCATAGTTGTACCTCCGTGCAAATTATATACGCTTTGCAAAATGAATTTCGCCATCTTCTGTATAGCCCATATTGGTATATGCTGTTTGGGCTACAGTGTTATGCTTTCCTGTAAGCAACTCCATTTTATGAAACGGATAATGCTTTCTGCAATATTCTTCGGCAAACGCCACCATCGCTTTGGCAATTCCTTGTTTTCTGAACTGCGGCTTTACATACACTTCAGTAATTTCTGGCATATACTCGTCATAGCAAAACGATTTCTTCATTTGAACGCAGACAAAACCTGTCAATTCACCGCCATTGTCATTTACAATGACGATTTCTTGTGCGTTGTTCAAAAGAGAATCTCTGATGTTTGTAAGCGTTGTTTCACCTTTTCCGTTAAACTCATTATTCAGCGTTTCCAACTGTTCGGCATCGTTCACCGTGGCTATGCGTACCATAAGGCATTATCCTTTCCCTGATTCCAAAAACTGAACAACATTCATCACACCATTATCAAGCACCGCCGTGTATACATCCATACTGGTGTACTGATCAAAGGAGTACAACCCGCGTTCGATCAATGCGGTTTTAATATCCAGTATCGCTTGCTTCTGCTCGGAGGTGGCCTTTTGTGTAATCGCATCGCAATACTGCTCGGCTTTTTCGATGGTCGGTTTATCAAAGAACCACAGATCTACATTCCACAGCTCACCCGTGATCATCGTTTCGAACCCGTGAAACCATACCGTCTTGCCGTCGCTGCTGATTTCTTCTTTGGCTTCGTACCACGCGGGTTTGAAAGTGGCAAGGATAAACTGTGTCAGTTCATACAACCGTTCTTTGGACATAGCATCGTTTTCGATATCAATATCCAAGTCGTTCCACGCCATCATATCCATATGGTAACTGCCGACAATATGCGGACACCCGATGGTTTTCAGTTTTTCGAGCAAGCCATATTCATAAAGCAGAATATCAGCGGCTTTTTTGCGTGTTGTGTTGTTCATAGTTATCATCCTAATTCAATCGTATATCTCTGCAACACTTCATAATCGGTATCGCTGTAAATTTCATCTTTCAACACGCCGCCGCAGTTGGTGATTACCTTCGCGGAGGCAGCATTACCTTTACTGCAAATCAGCAACAGTTCATCAATGCCGCGTTCTTTATAGATTTCCAAAGCGGCTTTCAGCATTTCGGTAGCATAGTGTTTTCCTCGTTCGGTCGGGCGAACGGCATAGCCGATGTGCCCACCGTGAGTGCGGAGATGGTCGTTCAGTTCCAAGCGCAGATCGATCATACCGACAATGCGGCCGTCGTTTTCGCGTATGCCGAAATAGGTCAAAGCGGGTGCGTGACCGACAGGACAAGTCGCAGGATCGGATGCTCTCTCCAGTTGTGCTACCCACGCTTCATAGGACGAACCGCGCAGAAAGTCCGATAAAAAGCCATCGCCGTTTATGGGCGAACCGTATTGCTCAAATTCCGCAATCATCTCTATGGCTTGTTCCTTATGCGCCAATGTAGGTCTAACAAGCACCATGCGCTCACCTCATTTGTTTTCTTCGAACACAATGCCTGTGTTGTATTTCACATTGTTGATCGCTTCTTTTTCTTTGATCACGGCTTCGAGGTCAATGTCGTAGCAATTGGCGAGCGTGATCACATAATAGATGACATCCCAAAGTTCCTCGTCAATTGTGCCTTTGAGCGGAGCGCCATCTGTACGCATATGGTTTTTACGGAGAGCTTCGGCAAGCTCGCCGACCTCTTCGGACAGTTTGAGGAAATACTCTTTGGCTTGTTCGGGGTGATGATCCTTTGCGCGAATATAGGCTTGTAAATACTCTATCGTCGTCATTGGTGATACCTCTCATTCTATCATCACATCATCATCCGTCAACACATATACGGGATGAATGCTTTCGGATTTCAGCTTTGCATACAGTTCTTCGCGTTCGGAGGTGTAGTGACAGATCAGCACACCATCGAATAACGAAAGGCCGCTGAAATCGGTCATACCATTGGGAACATCATCAAACGCCGCTACGTGTGCGACAGATTTGGATGCAATATGCGCACCGGCACTACCGCCGAGATAGCAAACACCGTTTTGAACATAGCGGATAATATCTTTATCAAAGCCGGTATCTCTCAGCTTTTGCAGCGTCGCAAAGGTGTTGCCGCCACTAATGTAAATCAGATCAATGTCAAGATTGCGAAACGCATCGGGGCAAGTGTGGTCAAACACCGCCACGTTATCCGCGCAAAATCCGAATTCTTCCAACCGCCGATGATATTTGCCGCTGACAATGCTCTCGTGCGTTGCTTTTTCATTGGGGATAAACAGCACACGGCAATCGCCGATCGCTTTCGGTAGATTGTCAACAATGATGCATTTTGCAATATCGTTGCGGAAATCGCACGATGAGAGGATGAGCATACTTATTACCTCAGTTCGTTTTTTCGGTATCATTGGAAGGAGAATTTTATATACACAAATGGATAATATCGATCTTCACGAAAAAAGATTCTGTCCAGCATCCGTATCACCACCTTTAACTTGATTATATCACCGCATTTGATAACCGTCAATCAACAGATGGTTGCCGTAAAGCAGAAAGAAACCACGGCTAAACGGATACTCCAGTCACTTGGAGGATGTATATGGTTGATCATATTATTTCGTTGTAGTCGTGCAAATCTAATAATATTATTGTATACTTATGATTGTGATTGAAATTTTTCAAAATCCCTCTTGA
>JAFQFZ010000016.1 GCA_017398425.1 Clostridia bacterium
CCCTCTGACGAGGGAGCTGTCCGAGCAAAAGCGAGGACTGAGGGAGAGAAAGGCCTGACTACCCCTCCGTCTGCGGCTAAGCCGCATCCACCTCCCCTGACAAGGGGAGGCAAGGGGTTGCTCCGCTTCGTTATTGCTCCCTCGGTAGAACCGGGGGCTTATTTCACACCTAAAGGCAGAAAAAGAAAAAAGGATCGCGTCTTCGGATGAAGATGCGATCCTTTTTATTATCGGGCGTACAACTGCGCACGCAATTCTTCGGATTGCTTGCTGTCAATGAGACCGCGTGTTTGCAGATACTCGATGTACAGGCGTACTTGCTTTTCTTCCATGTTCGTCGCCAAGCGCGCCACACGCGCCGAATAGTTGTGTCTCCCCTCTCCAAGCAACGGCAATTCGTACCGTTCGGTCAATGCGATCCACGCTTCGGTGTCGATATAGCCCTGCAACAGCATACGATCCAGATAGCCGGAGGCGTATTCATCCCCTCGAAAGCGTTTGTACGACTGCGTCGCAATGTCCACGGCATTGAGAGACGGCCCGTCGCTCACCACGGCATTGACCGTACCGTCCTTGTACTCCGTCTCCTCGTCGCCTTGGTTTTTAAACCGCTTTTCAGCGTAGTTCACCATGCGCCTTTGTTCACCCTGCGTGTAGATGTCAATGTCTTCTTCGGCATCCGCATACACTTTGAGACGCTTCTTATCCGCCTCGAACGCCAAATCTCCGTCGATGCTTTCCAACTCACGCATCAGCTTTTGCAACGCCTCTTCTCTCTTTCGGGTCACGGTGCGATCCGCCAGACCTCTTGCAAGCGAGATCCCTGTCTGCTGCGTATTGTTCAGGCCGCTGTTTTGCACGTTGCTGTTGGCGATCGCTTCCGCCGCCTGACGGCGTTGAACCAATTCCTCCACAACATTGGAATCGTACGCCTCACGGTAGTATTCTTCCACTTGCTCACGTTGCGCTTCGGCATCGACATAGGCCGCCTGCTGTTTGGCGTTGTATATCGATGCGATGGCGGCGGCCTCCTCTTCGGCGCGTTGCTTTCGCTGTTCGGTGTAATCGTTGATGCGCCTTTTGGCGCGCTCTTCCTCCATCTCCAGAAGACGTTTGTAGCTTAACATCCCTCTCTTGTCCTCCTTTTCACCGTACCGTCCCGAACGGCGCGTATTGCAGTCGCAGACCGATCAGCGTAAACGGATCGGTCGTTTCCACAGTCATCTGAAACGTGCGACAACGCTTCACACCGGGCAACACCATGCGACCGCTGTGACCGTCGCACGTCACCGAACGAAACGCCGTTGCCGTTTTGCCGTCCGCCTGAAAGCGGAGCGTAAGATCGTCGCCCTTCGCCGCGAGGAACAACGCCTCCACGCGCTTGAACGACGCCATGTCTCCGAAGTCGTAGGCTTTGGTGGTGAGCGACGCCGTGATCGCGGAATCGGTGACCACGGTGTTGACGTGATCGATGATCCCCTCCGCATCCGTGCCGGGCGTGATCGCGGCATGGCTGTCCTTTTCGGCATCCGTCACAAGGTAGAGCATACGAACATAAGGAAAGCGAGACAAGGATTGCGTGCTGACAGCGATCGCTCTGTACGCACCGTCGCTGACGAGGCGCACCGTCTCTCTGCTGTCGAACGGAAACGCGTGCACAAACCACGCGATGCGTTGTGCCGCCTTTTCGCCGGAGCTGTACGATGTGAGATGTGCAAAGCCGCTTTCGCTGTAATCGAAGCTGTAGGCGGTGTTGCCGATGAGCAACACATACTGCCCGTCGTGATCCATCGCCGAAGCGGCGGTGCGCTCCTTGTTCGTGTGTGCCATCATCAGCGGATGCACCTTCTGTCCGATCTCGCGCACGTTGCGCTCGCTGTACACGGAACCCTCCACAAGGGTATACACCCGGCCGTCGCGGCACATCCATACGAGTCGGTCGCGGCACACGGCAATGCTTCCCGGTGCATCGCACCCGATATACGGCGACAACTGCGTCAAGGGAAAATACGCCTGCGACACCGTGACATCGACGTTCAATCCCTGCGATACTTCCTCCGCCTCGATGGAACCTTGTACGTAGGTGGTGTAGAATAGCTCACGTTCCTTAAATACCACGAGCATCGAGCTCTGCTTTTCGAGCGCCGTGACGCGCTGTGACAGATCGCCGACGTACATATAGTTGTTCTCGGGGAAATAGAGCGGATTGCCGACGTCGCTCCACATCACCTTCGCTTTGTCTTTTGTAAATCCGGAAAGGAACAAGCGTGTGCCGCCGAGCTTGTTTTGGGTACCGCCGAACCACGCGGCAAGCGTCGCCTCCGCCGTCGAATCCGATGAGCTTTGCGCGGACACCGCCGTCACGGTGAGGTTATCCGAAACCAGACTCTTCGGGAACGGCGGAGTAACGATGACCGTGCCGTCGATATCCGCCGACAACGTATGCGTCGTGGCATTGACCTTGAATTCGGTCCCCTCGCCGCCGACTTTCGTCTGCACCGACACATCTCCGTGGGGAGTGGCACAGTCGATGCGTACGACACTGCCGCTTTGAAGTGCGGTCGGCATGCAAAACCGTTCCGCGACCGTGCCGTTTTCGGTAGTGAAGCGCGCACGATAACGCCGTGTCAGCAGATTGAACCCCTCAAACATCACACCGTTCACCGCCCGTTCGGGATTGGTCGTCCCCGTTGCCACACCGATGCTCTTGCCGTTGACCATGACAAGCGGTGCGTACAGTTCGTCCTCAGGGACGGGTTGCATTGTACCGCTTGCATCGTCGGGCTTGTACACCACGTTGCCGCGGTACATCAAAAACGAACACCCGTACTTCTCCTTATCACACGGCGCAAACGCCGCGTTTTGCACGTGCGGGCTGGAGGTTTGATAGGTGCCAAGCACCTCGCCGTCGAGCGACACCACGTCCACCTGTTCGTGAACTTCCGCTCCCGACGACACAGATCCGTATCGAACGCCGCTGTGCACGATGGTGCAGAGTGTGCCGTCGATGTCGATCGGATGACGCACGATACCGTCGGACTCGGCGGTTTTGCCTTTATCCGTCGTTTGCAACAACGCAACGAACGGAGCCGTGCCAACGGCGCGAAGAGCGCGACGCTTTGACAGTGCACCGTTTTTCCACCGCACATTCGAGGCGGAGGAAAGCTCGTTGTCCTCGATCATCGTCGGATCGGTCGACGCATTCACTCCGCCCGACAGCATCGGCACACGCAACCGCCTCACACGGTTCTTCCCCATACGTTTATACCTCACGCGGCAACACATCCTTTCGACGACACAGGTGACTGAGTGCCGCACGTTTTTGGTTGTAAAGATCGGTCATCCGCGACTGGTTGTCCGCGTCCCCGATCGTCTGCGCCATCAGCATCGCCACTCCGAATGCCATGCAATCGTTGAGAACGCGTTCGGGCAACGCGATCTCGTCCGACAACGACGGCAGCTCCGCAAATCCGCACGGGCAAAGAGCGTACCACAGTTCCGCGTAGATCTGATTGATCAGCGCGAGCGATCGTGCCGACACATCCGCATACAGCGTATGGTCGAGCTTGCCGTTTTGATCGGTATAGTTGAGAAGCGTGAACGCCCGATCACGCACGTCGATTCCCGTTTTCATACGATACGATCCTCCTTTTCGAAAAAGCGGCAAGAGCCCTTGCCGCTTCGCTCCGATTAGTTTTTCACCTCCGGCAGACCGCCGATGCTGGTCAAGAGCGACAGCACACCGCTGAGCGCCGAGGCGCTGAGCACCGCGATCCAATTGACATCGCCGAGCATCGCCGCCGTACCGATGGTGGCAACGGCTGTCTGCGCGATCGTTTTCAAACTTCGCACCCCTGCCGCTTTGAGCCATTGTTTGGTTTTACTGTTCATCCACACTCTCTCCTTATCGCAAGATCCCGCCGAGCAACGCACCGACAACTCCGCTGGCGAGCGCCGCCAGCACATACCCGACCGCCGCGTTCCAGCGGTTGGCGGGAACCGCAGATAACGCTTTGATGTCATCCTTGATTTCGGTGACGTCATTTTGCAGACGTTCGACGTTGTTGGCGGTGACCGCCATCGCTTCGGTCAGCTTGTGCAGATCCGACACCTCTTCATTGAGGCGATCGATGCGATGGTGCGCCGATTTGGCGCTTTGGATGGCATTTTCCAAGCGTTTGATTTCTTCCGTTGTCATTGAAGATCCCCCTCAGCTTGTGATGAACGCGTCCTTGAAACCGGCCGACTGCGCCGCTTTCAACTGTGCACGCGCATTGTCAAGCTGAGAAAACGCCCCGATCTGCACGCGGTAGACCGTGCCGTTCTTACGTTGCAATCCGCCCTTCTCCGCAAGCACCTTGACGATGGCCTGGGCACATTGGTCGGCAAATTTCTCCGTCAGGATAACGGGAGCGTCGGTCGTGGAATCCATGAAACCGAGCTCCAGCAAAACGGCGGGCATATTCGTTTCGCGCAGCTCCTGCAGATCCATCTCGGCAAGACCGCTTGCGCGGTCACCCTTGAGCCCCGTTGCCGCGATGAGCGCATCGTAGAATGCCTTTTGCCACGATTTGGTGACGTTGCCGACGTTCGGATAGGCGATCGACACGATGCCGCCGCCCTTACCGCCGCCGATACCGGCGTTATGATGGATGCTGACGTACACATCCGCTTGGAAGGCATTCGCCTTGGCGGTGCGTTCTTCCACTTCGATCTTCTTTTCGCCCGTCGTGTCGTCGGTGCGCAGAAGCTCATAGCCCGTGTAACCTTGCAAGAGCTTTTGCACTTTATCCGCGACACGATCGTTCAATCGCCACTCCGTCGTCCCCTTCGGGTCAAGCGACTTCGGGATCGCGTTTGCGTTGTATTTGTAATGCCCCGCCGTCAGGGCAATTTTAAAGGCCATGATGGTTCCCTCCTTATACCGCAATGGTTCCTGTTGCATCGGTGTAGCTCTTGGCCGCCACGGTCACAAGCGGTGTATCGATACGATAGGTAGCGATCGGCAAAAAACATCCGTTTGCAAAATCGCGCCCGCGTAACACAAGGCCGTCCTCGTGCACATCCACCACATACCCTTGCGAACCGCTCTCGTCGGTTTCGCCGACGCCGTCCGATCCAAGCACTTTCGGCTTGGACAGCGACGGGATATGTACCGAGCGATAGCCGCACGCGTCGGACACGACCGTCGTCTTGTTGACGGATTGTAACGCGAACTCCGCATGGGAATGTCCGTGAAACCAGACGGTGTTTTTGTAGTGGCGAAGCAAGCTCAAGAACACCTGCTTTTGCACCGCATTCCGTGCGGACAGCGCGTAGATGTCATGGTTATAGAATCCATCCATCGGTTGCCCGCTGTCGCCTTCGTCTTGGTTAAACACATGGAAGAACACAAAGCAACGCTTGTTGCGGTTTTCTTCCAGTTTCGCTTGCAACCATTCCAATTCCCCGTCCGCGAACGGTGCGTTCTGTTTCCATCCATATTCACTAAGCATGATGAACACATCGTCACCGTAGGGTACAACGTAGTATGGGTCTTTGACTAAGTATTCGCTGAACCTAGACCAAGACTCGTCCGACACATCGTTGTTTCCGCTATGCACGTCATGATTGCCCGTAATCTCATACACGGGTTTTCTCGCATATGTCGGTTTTAGTCCTACTTGTGAATCCGACCCTGCATATCGACCATATATCCACGATGTACAACCATCCAACACGTCACCGCAAATGCAAGTAAATGCCACATCGGATTCGTTTGCATATTGCATAGCACGAATAAAATCGACGTCCGCGTCCGAGCCTGCGGTTGCGTTGATATGTGCATCGGAAAGTGCCAGAAAGCTGTACCGTTTCGGACTTTGCGGCGCTTGCATCGTCGCGGGCAAAGGGATTCGCCCGACCCTGCCGTTATCGCCCTCGATGATAACGTTGCGCACACCGGGCGGTGCACAGTTGAAATCGTTGAGATCCTTCATCCGATCACCGCCTTACCCGATCGGCGCGGTCGACACGATCAGATTCTCACCCGCACCGACCGCCGACAGAAAGAAGTGCGACAACTCGGAGCAGTTCGCCTGCAGATAAGCGGCGTTGAACGTCACCTTGTAATACTGCTCGCCGAGCGTCTCCAACGTGCAATGATCGCCGTTGATCGTCGTATTGGTCACCGCATACGGATTAATCGCGCTGTTAGAGGTTTTTGCAAACGCAAATCGCGTGTTGGTATCGCTCGGATCGATCGTCACACCTCGGATATACAGCACCGCATCAAACGTCACGGGGATCGCACCCGTCGTGACATATCCATCTTGCGTCGAAGTAAACGGCGAAGATGAAGACGCACGAACACCATTTTTATATCCGACACCGTTAAACACCGTCGTCAAGTCGGTATGTGCAAGTGCTGTCGGCACGAGATTGACATACGACGGAATCGGCGCACCGACCGTGATCGTGCCGATGTCGGCATAGCCCTCGTCGGTCAGATAGCGAAGCGTGTACACACCTTCGGGCAATTCCTCGTTCAGCGTGATGGTCTTGTCATTGCCGATCGTGCCGAAGACAGGAACACCGATCGATTCCGTCACCGCCTGCACGATCGAATCGACGTCGATCCGTGCCAAGCGCTCGGCTTCCGCCGTCGCGCGCTCCGCCGCCGACACGGCCGTTGATGCGGCTTCTTTCGCAATACCGACCGATCTTGCCGCCGCGTTGGACGCCGTCAACGCCTGCATTCTTGCGTTTTCGGCCACATCTCGATGGGACATCGCCGCCGATGCATACAGTTGGGCATTCTTCTCCGCCGACACGGCTCCGAGTGCTTGTTCTTCAGCGGCGTCCGCAAAGCGGGACGCACGCTCGGCACTCGTCGTCACCTCATGCTTAGCGGCAATCGCCGCATCGCGCGCCGTCGCCGCCGCATCGGACGCCGTAGTTGTGCGCTTGAGCATTTCCGAAACACCCGTCCAAAACGGGGTGCCGTTTTCCGTGGCCGTGTCCTCAAAATACAGCACTGCCTCGTCGGTCAGAAACGTCTCTGCCTCGCGACCGCTCTCATCCACACGGGAAAGCACCACACGTGCGCCGAGCTGACCGCCTGCCTGCGTCAGCACCGACGGCAACGAATAGGACACCAGCATACGTCCGCCCTGCACGATCACGTTCTCAACAAGATCGCTCGACAACACCGCACCGTCGCCGCACGTGAAGCGCAAACGCACCAGATCGCCCTCTCGGTAGGGAGCGGTCGCCGCCATCGTAAAGACGAGCTCCGTTGCATGATGTTCGCCGCGCACACCGCCGAACTGCGGGATGCGCTTGTCAACGCCGCCGCTTGCGTCCACATTGAAGTTGACACTTCGTCTCATTCGTTCACCTCCTACATTCTAAAGCTCCCGCGATGAGCGCGCGGAGACAATCATCCGCGCGCTCATCGTCCGTTCTTATCTTACGCTGTGTACTGTCGATCGGTGCATCCGATCCGTTACGCCTCACGCACATACGCGCGGATCGCACCCTTCATGCTGTTCTTGAGGAACACATCGTAGTACAGACGGTAGTCGAACTTCCACGCATCCGCTTTGATGTTCTGCTCAGGCGCGAAGGTACGCAACGTCTCGCTCTTTTTGACGAGCGAGCAAGCACGCTTGGGAACGAGAAGGAAACCGAAGGACGACGCGCCCTCCATCGGCACAAAGCCGCCCTCTTCCTCACCGGTGCCTCCGCTCTTGTAGGTGTACGCCGTGAAGAGACGCGAACCGGGCACCGGCAACAGCTTGACATCGTCAAGCGTACGGACGCTCAAGTGCACCTCGCCCTTCTTGAAGTCGGACACCACGATCTGACGCGACACCTCCGGCGAGCTTTGCAAAGCGCGCAGGAAGGCGCCGTCCGCAAAGCAGACGATCTCCTCGTCGTAGCCGATCGCGTCGCGCACTTCGGACAGCGCCTCGGAAAACATGGCATACGCCTCGGTCGCAGGATCACCCGTCACCGTTTGACCCTGTGCGGCGGCATAGCCGCCGATCTTCGACAGGCAGTACGCGTCCACCTCGGGCACGACCTTGGTGCGGACAAATTCTCCGAGCACCTGACCCGCCAGATCCATGATGCCCGTCTCGTCCTCATCCTCACGATCGAGCTGGAAGGTGCGCGCGCGGTCCTGCGACAGCGTGAACGGATCCGAGGTGATCGCGATCGCGCCCTGCACAAAGCCGTTGTCGCGATCGTAATTGCCCAGACCGCTCATATCCATTTCGGGGATCAGCACCGTTCTGGCACCGACAAACTTCGCTTTGAGCAGGTTGTCCTCAAAGAAGCCGACGGTCGCGCCCTGCACGATCGCCTTGTCCAGTTCCTCCGACATGGCGGTGCGGAATTCCAACGTATTGATAGCCATACATATCCTCTCCTTTTTTCTTGTTTAATACCCGTGTCGATCACGCGCGTCGGCGCAGTCCGGCGCGAAACGCCTCTATTGCCGAGGGCGGTGCTTCGGGAGATGCCGCGAGCGAACCCGTTGCCGTCTCGGCGGCGACGCGACTCGCCTCGTGTGCCTTTTGCACCCGTCGCTCCTCAAGGAGCTTCACGCGGTTGAACGCATCGAGAAGAGAGATCCCCTCCTCCTGCCTCACGCGAAACACCTCATCGGGCACCTGCCGAAAGGCGGTGACATCGGGGTGCATCGCGCACAGCGCACAAAACTCCTCCGCCATTGCCTCGTGACGATCTCGCCACGCGGCACGCTCCTCGTCGCGGCGATGCTGCTCTTCGGACAACGAGCGATAGCGCTCTTCACGCTCACGCCGCTCCATCTCATAGAACCGCGCACCGTCCTCCTCGCCGTAGCGCTCCACCGCTTGCAGGCGAAGCATCTCTTCGCGTTCCTGCACCCGTTTCTCCACCCACGCCTTCAGAGACGGTTCTCCTTCTTCCTTTGCCAAGCGCGTCATCTGTTCGTACATCGGCAGGAGATCGCGTTGCTTCATACCCAGTTGCAAAAGCGTGGTGATCTCTTCCCGATCGCTCGCCTTGACGGAGATGATCTCGCCGTTGTACACCGGTGTGTACACCTCCGTCGACGAACACTCGCTGTCGGATGCGGTCGTTTCCTCGACGTGGGTTTGCATCGAGGGGGCGGTCGAATCCTCCGCGGAAACGACCGACGGTTGGTTTGCCATCACGGTCGCTTCGCTTTCACCGTTTTCCAAAGAGGAAACGGGAATAGCCGTTTCTTGTGCCATATCCATGGATCGCGTTCCTCCGATCATTGTAAGCTCGCCGCCATCACACGGCGGCGCTGTTCTTGCGGCAGTTGTTCCAGTCGCTCGCGATACGCGGGCGGCAACGCCTCGACCAGCTCCTCTTCGCTGACCGACGACGCTGTGTGCGCTTCCTTGACCTCACACAGCAGGCTTTGTTGTCCGGGGATGATGCCGTGCGGCAAACGCTTGAGATACTGAAGGGGCGTGATGATCTTCTTTTCAAGCAAGCCGTCGAGGGTCGCGAGCGTTTGTGCCTCGCCCCACAGCGTGGACGAACCGACGTCCACCTTCACGCTGATGAGCAGGTCGCGGTAACGCGCGCCGTCAAACGGCATATACCACACGCCGTCCTCCGATTCGATCTTGAGCGAACGCGCCCCGTATTTCATCACCCAAAACTCCGCCCAAATGCGTGCCACTTCCTCCACAAAGCGATAAAAGCGGTTTTGCACGGGTTGCAACGGCATCATCGCCGCTTCGCGCACCGCTATGATGGCGGAGGTGTTGTCGGGGCGGATGTCACCGAGCGCCGCGTCGTTGGCACCGCTCTGGGTCAAGGTGTTTGCGATCAGGCTCTCGATGTTTTGATCGAACTGCGGCGAAAAGTGCGGCGGATCGACATAGCGCACCGCGCTCGCCACATCCTCTGCACTGCCGAACACACGCAGCACCTGACCGGGATCGTTGGTCACGGCGGTGTCCACCACATCGCCGTTGACGATGGTCATCGGGATACCCATCATCATCACCGCCCACACCGACGCCGTGATCATACGATTGACCGCGATCTGGTTGGGGATGAGATAGGTCACCTCGCTGTCGCCGTAGGCACAGCCCTTGCGATGCTCCCAGCGGAACATCGCCAGCGGATAACAGCGGATACCGAGATCCCACACCGGGCGGATCACCGCTCCGCGGCACACCTGTATCGCCTTGACAGTGGTCACACCGCCGACCGTTTCCTTCCACAGTCGTGTGATGACCGTCGCTTTTTTCGAATCGTACGGCTCTCCGAGCGCGCGATCTCCGGCCATCGACGCGGTGTCGCTGTCGGGACGGATCGCGGCGGCAAGGGCTTCGGGCAGTCCAAAGCGTCGCGCCGCACGACGCAGATCGGATACACGCTTGCGCTGTACGATCAGGATATACGGTTGCTTTTGCACGTCGGCGGTGTTCGGATCCCCGAGGTAGACGTTCTCCACATCGAGCGTTTCCACCGCGATGTCGCCGCGGATCGCCGTTTGACGCGCCGCATCGGCATACAATCCCGTTTCGATCTCGGGATCCCAATAGGTGTACAAAAACGAGGTGCCGGCGATGTACGCATCACGAAGTACCTGCTCCTTGTGTTCTTCAAAGCACAGGCGATTGGCTGTCGCACCGAAATAATCCGACAGCGCTCCCATGATCAGCTCCACCTCATCGCCGCGTACCGCCTCCTCGTTGCCGTCGGGCGGTATCGGCCACGCGCCGCCTTGTTGCGCGGCGCGCAGATCGGCGCGCATCTGCACCGCACGCGGACTGAGCTCGGCCGTGTGCGGGATGCCGTCCGCCGAGAACGACACCGACAGCGGTGACGCCCCGATCACCGCCATCTTGTAGTCTCCGATGCGTTTGATCAGATTGTGGCGGACGAGCGGTCGCTCGCCGCCGCATTTGGCACCGTGCCATTGATCGCCGACAAAGAATCGTTCGTTTCGGCGATTTTGCTCATACAGTCCGAGCTCTCCGAGCGACGACTTGAAACGTCGCCCGCCCTCATACTCGTCCCAGATCCGACGGATCCATTGCTCGCTGATTTCTTGCTTCATGCGTCAAACTCCTCCTGCTCTCCGCCGTCATAATTCCAGAAATTGTGCATATAATGTGCCTCCCTGGCGCTCTCGGTACGCGCCGCACGCGAACCAGTCGTCTCATCGTGCGGTCGTCTGCACGCCGCCGCGGCGAGAATCGCCGCGATCCCCGATGCCAAAAGCAACACAACCAAAGCCGTCATCATTGTCCGTCCTCCTTTCTTCATCCGTTCCATCCGCCGTGCAGGTCCTCCGCCGACCATGCGCGCACGCGGTGGCGGGTTTCTTTGCGGCGTGTCTTTTGCCACTCTTCCTCGGACATACGTCGCGCACGCACGTCGGTCATCGCGTAGCGAAGCGCATCCATCAGATGGTTGTGCCGATCGACGGGACGGTTGATCCCCGCGCCGCTGTCGTCCTTATCCCAGCAATACGCCGACAGCTCTTCGATCGTATGCTTACACAGCGGATGCACGACGATCGCGTATTCCTGCAGCACGGCGATGCCGTGCAGGATGCTGTCCTTGCCTTTTTCTGCCGCCTGCACGCGCGAGATGCCCGCTCTTCGCAACTCCTCGTTGCTTTTCGGTTCGGCGGCATCGGCGCGGATGCGCTCCTTTTGATACCCCTTTTCGCAGATCACAGCGGCGATATCGGAGTTGACCATCCGCGTTTGATAATGCTCATCAAACACATACAACCGCTTGTCCTCGGCATTCACCGCCGCCGCAATGAACGCTGTCGGGTCATTGGAGTAGCCGTAGTCGAGACCGAACACACAGCGGTATTTGTGCCCCTGTTCACCCGTCAAAAGCTCCTCGACAGAGAACGCCTCCACCGTCCAGTTGTCAAAAATCAAGCCTTCGGAAACACCCCAGTCGCCGAGTCCCGCCACGCGGTAGCGACGCGGATTGTCACGCTTCATGCGCTCGAACATACGGCGGTCGGCTTCGTCGAGCCACTCGTTGCAGGTGTAATCGGTCGTCATCGCCAGCACGTCGGGGTCCGGGCGGTCAAAGAACCGCTTCTTGATCCAATGCCGCTCCGACCAGGGGTTGAAGGTGAGCGTCGTCTGCTTGAAGAGCGGCGGCGGCACCTCGCCGCGCACCGATTCGTCGAGCGTGTTGAACGCCGCTTCGCTGTCCAGCTCATACGCCTCCTCGATCCACAGCCAACAAAGACAGCCCTGCTCGACGGTGATGGACGTCACCTTGAGCGGATCGTCCAGTCCGCGAAAGTAGATCTTCTGTCCGGTGCGGACGTTCTCCATCTCCAAGGGGGATTCCTTCGTTTTCCAGAGGGATTCGAGTCCCAGCCGGCGGATCGCCCATTTTAACTCCGCATAGCAACTGTCCTTGAGTGTGCGAAAGGTGCGGCGCACCACGAGGAGATTCGCCTCGCGGTACTTCTCTTTCGACAACTGCGCCATATACCACAGCGCCGTCGTTTTGGATTTCTTCGACGCGCGACTGCCCTTGACAACACGATAGCGCCCCTTGAACGCCCAGAAATCGTCGTAGCCTCCGCCGACAAAATCGCGCATCGATTTCGCATCATCCATGCAGATCATCGACGATGATCACCGCCGCCGTCGCCTCATCGTTCTCCTCATGAAACAGACCGTGTCGCTTGCCGAGCAGCTCCGCCGCGCGCAACCGCTCGCGGTCGCCGCCGTGATCGCCGCGCAATACCTGCGTCAGATAACACAGCACCTCCGACGCATCCGCCACCTCGCGCGAGGCCGAACGCGTGCGATGTTCCTCCAGATACGCCTGCACGGCAGGCGCGCTGAGCAACCGCTTGGTTGCCGCGCGCGGATTGCGCTCCCGATACCCCGCCTTTTCAAAGGCCGTCACAGGATCCTCACCCTGCAGATAGGCATCCGCAAATCGTTTTTGTCGCATCGTCACAGCGCCTCACCTCCTTATCGTTCCATCCATTCGGGATGCGCCGCCGCCCATCGCTGTTGCGCTTTCGACAACGTCCCGAAGCACCATTCCAGATCCTGCTGTGTCTGCTCCACACACACACGGCAAAGCCCGTCGTGGATATCCGAGGCGGCATATTCCTCGCCGCACTCCGCGCAACACACCTCCTCCCATACATCCTCCGATCCGCAATGGGGACACAGCATCCCCATCACTTGTTCCGATTCGCCCTCTCCGTAGGGGTAACGCTCCGAGTAGCGCTCTCCGTCCCCCGCTTCAAACGCGATCCCGCACGCACGACATAGCATCGTAGTTCACTCCTTTGCGAGTTCTTTTTTAGAAAACGAACGTTTGTTCTTTCTTGGGGAGAAAACAGCGCCCTTGCCGCAAAATAATGCAAGGACGTAGCATCGGCCCGATGAAAGGGATCGTTTCTTTAAAAACGAACGTTTGTTCTTTTGCGAAACGGAGTATACCTCGTTTGGGGAAATTTGTCAAGAGGGTGATGCGTGTTCGGCGAATAGGTGTCGCGTTTTGGAAACACCTGCCCCGCAGGTTGTGAATTTATTGTAACAGAGCGTGTGTGTTGACAGAGGGGTTGCTGTCCGTGATTCGATTTTTGTTGCGTGAAACTCCCGTGACGCCGATCAAACGGGCGGCAAGGGAACGCGGACCACCGAGGACGGTGGTCCCTACATCGTTCAACCTATTCCATCAAAAAAAGACGAGCGGTTGGGTTACTTCTCATAAGGATGTTTAGCGCAAGGGTGGCTTGGGATGAGGACGGACAGTTCCGACTGTCCGTCCTCATCCTTTTTTATTGTAGATTGGTAATGGTCGTGGTATACTGTATGTGAGATCTCAATAGATTGTCGTAGTAACGATGATACAAGAAAACGGCAGGGAGTCATCCCTGCCGTTTTCGGTTATATCTCATTCAAAGCATCTTGCAGGCGCGTATATATACGTTTCCACGCCTCGTTTTCAAGATTAATATCCATAATCTCCAACACGTTAACAGCACGCGCGAATGTGGCTTTCGCCGCGTCCGTTTGTCCGCTTGCAAGTTCATGTTCGCCGATCACAGACATCATTTCCGCCAATCGTTCAAGAGTGACACCCAGTTCCAGGTGTGCCGCATGGAACGCTTCGTCTCCGTCGAGAAGGAGTGCTGTTAACTGCAGTTTGGAAAAATAGATTTCGGGGATTTGTTCGAGCGTCGGCTTAATAAGTTCCGTTTGGCCGCTCGCTTTGTAATGCTCGGCGAGAATGCGGATCGCATCATATTTGATTTCATCGTCGTGCGAGTTGTTCGCCAACTGCTTGCACAGCATCGCCAATTCCTCGCCTTGTGTTTCTTCATCCAGCACATACAGCAAGTTGATCAGTAACACTTCATTACCGGGAAAGCGCTTTAATCCCTCGCGCAAAATGATTTCTGCCTGCACGATATCACCGACACGGCGGTAAGTATACGCTTCGTCGCAAATACGTTGAACTTCCTGCTCGATCTCATACACATTGAAGCCGAACAGTTCGTCGGTGGATACGCCGAAAAATGAAGCGATTGCAGGAATCAATAGGACATCCGGCATCGCCGCACCGGTTTCCCATTTGGATACCGCTTGGAACGATACCCCAAGATGATTGGCAAGTACGTCTTGCGATATTGCCTTTTCTTTTCTTAAACGCTTGATATTGTCGCTGAGTTTCATATTGTTTGAACCTCCGATACAGATGATTCGGATTCGCGCGTTTCCGTTATCTTTATTGTATCATACATTTTTGAGAATACCATAATCTGTTCTTTGAAGAGTTTTCTACCGCAGGTTGAGAATTCGTGCGCATTTGACGGGTAACGATGATGCAAGAAAGCGGCAGGGAGTAATCCCTGCCGCTTTGCTGTACGGTTGTTTCAACCCGGATATATACGCACTTATGTGTCGGATGCCAGCAAACAGCTTTCGATTTTTGCAAACCGTGTATCCTCACGGACAAAGCCATATGCGCTATCGGACAGAATCTTTCTTACCTGTTCGCGCATCGTTTCGCCCGTAGGAATCGGACGGCCGTGTTCCACGCCGCGCACAGCAGGTGATGTGCATTGATCATCATCGCTATAAGAGTCAAACAAAACGGCAAAACGTGACAATTCTTCGAGTGCTTTCAAGGTGTTTTCCGCGTCTTGCAAAGCGGCATATACCTTTGCCAGTTCAGATAATGCTGATACCGCATGATGTGCGTAATAATTAGCATCACTGTCCGGATATACCGCATTGCAAACGTCAACAACACTGTGAAGCAACGTAATCTTATCGTTGACGGTATATTCCGTCGTATGGCTGAGCATCGCAAGGCACATCATTAAGCGATCAGCACAGAATGAGACATAGTTTTTGAGTGTGCTTGACGGTGTATTCTCATCATAAACGGCAATCGTCATATCCTCTTTGGAATACGCCACCGAGGATAATTGATTGACATACGCCATGGCTTTCTCCCGCTCGCCGATAGTCTTCAAACGGAACACCAAGGTCTGCAACGCCTTGTTACACCATTCGTTTTCGGTACATTCGGCAATTACCGTTTCGCAGAGCGAGACGATTTCCTCGGTGGAACCGTCTTTGCCGATACAACTTAGGTTTTCTGCCAGTTCAACCATCAGTGAGTGCGCTCTCGGATACTTCGCAAGTCCCGCTCGCAGAATATTCACTGCGCCGTGAAAGTCGCCTTTAGAGGTACACTCGTTCGCTTTCTCCCGCACAGCGGCGATCGCTTCGTTGATGCGTGTGGTATCGATACCGAGAAGCGTGTCAGCCGATACATGAAATATATGGGCTAGTAACGGGATCTGCGAAACATCAGGATAGGTCGCACCCGTTTCCCAACGGCTGATTGCTTGCGGCGACACACCCATATACTCGGCAAGCTGTTCTTGCGTCAGTTCATTTGTCTTGCGCAATTGTTTTAATCGCGTATGGAAATTTGTCATAGCCAATACCTCCTAAAGAAAGTGTGTAAGCTTACGACTTTATTGTAGCGTTATTTGTGACGCGTCACCACCACACACTTCGATAGAACAAGTAAACCAAAATGAGAGTTTAGCGGATTAAATAGTCCCGAATCGCATCTATCAGCGTTTCTGTATCCGCATTGGCATCAACCTCCATACCAAGCTGAATATACGACGGCGGCACACCATATTGTCGTGTGGAACACGCTTCGATTTTTGAGTAGCAAAAGCAGAGAAGCTGTTTGATCGTAGCTTTTAATGCCGTGTCGTACTCCTTGCTGTTACACAATTCGGCTTTCAGCATTTCACGGCTTTCCCACACGTGCGGGAGCGTTTGCAACAGGAGTTCGGCCTCTTGCTTGCGGTCGGTACGCAAATATAAAAATATCAAATTCGCCGTTATCGTGCTACGTGCTTTCATGGATATATCCGACTGCTTCAATACCCTCTCGGATATCGCGATGACCTCATCGGTGTTGTCTGTTTGAGACAGCACCTCACACAGCTCGATCAGCAACCCGCTGTTGTTCGGGTACCGTTTCAAACTGTCTTTGATCAACGTCGCCGCTTCTGCATACCGCTGTTCTGAAGCAAGTGTATGCACACGGCGATGGATCTCATTCACAGCATCTGCATCACGAAGCTTGTCCATGCCGAGCAAGGTGTCGAGCGATACATCAAAATACATCGCGATTCCCGGCAACAGCGTCACATCGGGATACGCGGAGTTATTCTCCCAACGACTGATCGCCTGCGGCGACACACCGAATACGTCGGAAACCTGCTCTTGTGTCAGTCCCTTTTGCAAGCGATATGCTCGTAAATTCTCGCCAAGATGAAATGTCATATACATAACCTCCAAAATCGTTTTCAGAAGCTTCTGTTTGTATTATACAGGATACGCTTGTAAAACACCATACGCCGTTTGTTGAGAATTTCTCCCGCTGAGCGAGAAAATAGGTCATAAAAAGAAAAGACAGCATAGCGTCTGCTATACTGTCTGTTTCTTCGCACTCGCCAATCGGCTATTTCTCAGGATGGATTTCTCAAACATCCTTATGAGAAGTAGCGGTTTGCTCGTCCTTTTTGTTGTTCCGTCCGCGGAGCGGACTCCTTCGTTATTCAGTTCTTATGCAAAACGGGAGACCCGCCCCCTACTTTTCCGTCATCATCGCGTCAGATAGTCCAGGCAGTCCATCAGACCGCCGTTGCGGGTGGCGGAGATGTTGTTGAGAAACAGCACGTCGTCGATGCCGTTATCCGCGACAAACTGCGCGACGTTGCGGTCGTCGATCTTCGAGAAGTAGCGGTAATCCACCACATAGACCTTGTCGTAGTTTTCGGTGAGGAACGGTGCAAACGCGTTGCCGAAGGATTCCTTGATGAGCATACACGCCGAACCGTCTTCCTTGTTCGGGTTGTCAATGACGCACATCGGATTGTCACTGCCGATGAAGGTGTAATACTTGCCCGACTGCGCCCAATCGGTCACGTCGGCGATGATGGGATATTCGTAGGTGTCGCCGTTTTGATCGGTGAGCATCATCGAGTTGGTGGAAGGCGGCACAAACGCCTGCACCACATCGGGGTTCGCTGCCATTTCGGGCGAAGCGGTCTGCTGGTAGAACGAGCCGAGGTAGTTCGGGAACTCCTTGCACTCAAAGTCCGCCAGCGGGGTCGGGGTGAGACCCGCCTGTTTGCAGTATGCTTCGTACACGCGATATGCGCCGACCGCCGTCCAGTGATGGTCGGTGCGGAAGTAGGTGTACTCGCCGTTGTCCACGGCGTTTTGCAATACGCCGTACGCATCCACCGTCTTCACGTTTTCGGCCATCGAACCGTAGTGATAGTTGATGGCCGCCTTTTGATCGTCCGAGCTGATCGTGGCGCGGAAATCCGCCGAGAGACAGATCTCGATGGAGGTCGGGATAACAACGGTGTACACATCCGCCTGTCCGCTCAGCTGATTCGCCACACGCGACACAAACGATGCGTAGCGATCCGCCTGCGCTTGCGAGAAGTTGTAATACTCAAACGCGTTGCTGCCGATCTTAAGGATCGCGCCGAGCGTTTCCGCCGGTGCGCCGTTGTTGGAGGGCGGCTTGATATCCTCCGAGGGAGCGGTGGTATCGGTAATGGGGTTGGTCGTGTCCGTCTGCGTCATGGTGGTGGTCGTCGTGGTGGCGGGCGGACGCGTCGCTTCGGGAATATCCACGCGGTCGACCACCTCACCGTAGACGTCCGTCCCCTTACTGCCATAGAACTGTTCAAGGGCGCTGTTGAGCTTCACCCACGATTCACGCATCGGGAAGGTATCCTCATACCATGCGTTGACTTCATCAAAAAAGTCACCGCTGACGAGTGTGTCAAACCCGAGCGTCGGGAAGGATTTGAGCGGACGCTTTTCCATTTCGGAGTAGGTCGGGCGGATCCAAACCATCAGTCCGATCGCACCCACAAGCAACATGGTCAGGGCAAACATCCCGATCTGCACGAGTCGCCCCATCGCCAAACGCTTGGCGATTGTCTTTTTCTTTGCGGTTTCTTGTCTCACAAGCCTACTCCTTTCTCAGAATTGCAAATACAGGAACGCATTGTAGGTGTTGGCCACAAGCATGGTCGTAGCAAGCAACAAGAGCAGCGCCGGCACTACCGCGCAGCAAACGCTGTACACCGTTGCCATCGAAGGCGAGCGCTGTGCCGCCGAGAGAAATCTCTCGAACACCGTCTTGACAAACGGGGTGCACGCGACGATCGCCGCCAAGAGGAACACCCAGTTGCTTTGAAACACTGTGGCGGTTTCAAAATCCGAAAACGCATTGCCGTTGCCGCCGAACATACCCGCCAGCACCGCTCCGATCTGCGACATATCCTTGAACTGGAACAAGATCCAGCCGAAGTATACCACGATCAGCAAATAGGCGTGACGAAGCACGCGCGGCGCTTTTTCCAGATATTTGGCGAGCACAAACTTTTCAAACACCAGAAACACGAAATAGTAGAGTCCCCACAACACGAAGTTCCACGACGCACCGTGCCACAAGCCGGTCAAAAACCACACGACCAGCAGATTGAAAACGTGTCGGAGCATCGAGCAACGGTTGCCGCCCAAGGGAATGTACACATAGTCACGGAAGAAGGACGACAGCGACATATGCCACCGACGCCAGAAATCGGTGACACTTTGCGCGATGTAGGGATAGTTGAAGTTCTCCTTGTAATGGAAGCCGATCATACGCCCCATACCGATCGCCATGTCGGAGTACGCCGAGAAATCGAGATAGATCTGCAGCGCGTAGCAGAACATCGCCAGCCAAAGTCCCGCGACCGTGCAGGAGTGGAAATCGGGATGCGGATTCTGCTCGGTGATCCCGAGAAGCTGACTCGCCATATCGCCGCAATGATTGGCAAACACCGCCTTTTTCGCAATGCCCACCGCGAAGCGCGACACGCCCTCCGAGACGGTGGTCATCGTCATCTTGCGGGACAGCAGCTCCTCCGACACGTCCTTATAGCGCACGATGGGACCGGCGATGCATTGATGGAACAAGCTGATGTACAAGAGCAACAAACGGAAACTGCGTTGCGGACGCACGTCACCGCGGTACACATCCACAACGTAGGACAAAATCTGGAACGTATAGAACGAGATGCCGATGGGCAACAAAATTTCCGGAATGAACGACGGGAAGCCGAACAGCGACTGCGTATTTTGAAGCAGGAACGTGCCGTATTTGAAGATGCCGATCGCGGCAATGTCGACCACGCAAGCCAGAAGAAGGGCACGCTTCGCGGTGCGCGGCTTACGTCGGCGCTGCAACTCGCCGATCCACAGCGCGATGAACCAGTTGACCGCCACCATGCCGACCAAGAGCAGCACAAACAGCGGCTCGCCCCACGCATAAAAGATCAGCGAAAACACCAGCATGACGTTATTTTTGGTGCGGATGTCCTTCGAGAGGGCGTAGATCACCAAATTGAGCGGCAAAAACACATATAAAAATGTCAGCAACGAAAAATCCATACAGCCGTATCCCCTATGCTCAAGTTACGCTCCTATTGTACCATGTTCCGCGCTACGGTCAAGCAAGAATTTGATATCAAATTTGTCACAATCATAACCACCACTGAAGTGGTGGTTTGCACTACCCCTATAAGGGGTTGTTGCCGGCTTAGCCCCTATAAGGGGCGCTGAAATGTTATTATCGCATCACACGCACAGCCACCCGTAAAACGGGTATAATGGATCAATCTGTTCTTGGCTCCCTCTGACGAGGGAGCTGTCCGAGCAAAAGCGAGGACTGAGGGAGAGAAAGGCCTTGACTACCCCTCCGTCTGCGGCTAAGCCGCATCCACCTCCCCTGACAAGGGGAGGCAAGGGGTTGCTCCGCTTCGTTATTGCTCCCCCGGTAGAACCGGGGGTTTATTTCACACCTAAAGGCAGAAAAAGGAAAAACCGCTCACACGATGTGTGAGCGGTTTTGGTTTAAGATTTACACCACGATCGACGAGAGGATCTCACGCACATCCGTCGTGGAGACCGCGCCGTCGCCGTCGAAGTCGGCGTACTTGAGCATATCCTCGGAAATCAGTTCAACACCGACGATGTGGCTGACAATGGTACGCGCGTCCACCGTCGAGACCTTGCCGTCGCCGTTGACGTCGCCGTTGTCAAACACGGGCGGTTCCGGTTCGACCACGCCGGTCGCCGTGTCTTCCTTATACAGTCCGTCACGGAACAGCAGGATACGGTCGTTCTCGGCAAGCTGCAGAGAGTTGATATAGGTCGTTCCCTGACCACCCAGGCTGATGCGGATCTCGGAGATCACGCTCTTGCCGCTGTCGGGGATGACGTTGTTGTAGGCGTAGTAGTTGTAGAGATCCAGACCCGCCGTGCCGTTCCACGCCGGGAGATAGCCGGTGGTGGGGGCTTCGGCCGCGAAGCTCGGCCAGTAGTCGGCAAGGAGCGATACCGTGCCCGTGCCGTCCTTGCGGGTCACCGTCATGGAGATGTTATAGGGCGTGTGCGCCTCGACCGCCACAAGCAGACGCTTGAGAACGTTGACGTCGAATTCCATGTTCGGCTTGAACACCACGTCGAAGCCCGCGGCGGTGTCCGCCGTCAGGGTCAGCATGCCGTTCGAGTAGACAAACTTACCGGGCTTGCTACGATCGGCGATGGACAGCGTCGCAGGATTCAGCAGGTTCACGTTGGTGTCCGCCGAGCGGAGGTTGTAACGCGAGTCGATGACCATGTCCTGCGCGCTGGCAAAGTACAGGTAATCGATCTTCACCGAGCTGTTGGGAGCCACATACAAGCGCACTTGGTTGATGCGGTAGCCGTCTTCGGGTTTCCACCATTCGCGCACGCTGATCTGCAGTTTTTCGGTATTGGTCATGTAGGGAGCGGAATTCTCAACGACCAGTTGATCGCCCGACTGGCAATCGCGCATCATCCAATAGCCGCTGCCCGTCTGCGTGATACCGAAATAGTATCCACTGCCGGTGAGCGGGGTCATCTGCAAGCTGAGCATCGGAGTGGTCGTCGTGCCGATGTCGAGCGGCATCTTGAAATCGAGCTGTCCTTGATCGGCACTGTTGTTGACAACGGTCAAGCCGCCGTCCGCACCGAAGCTATACGAAATGCCTTCACTGCCGGTTTCTACACCGTAGGCCAAGGCGTCAATACCGATGTATGTACCGTAGTTGGCGATGGAACACCAGCCGTAGGTGCCGTCTTCCAGTTGGATCTTGCCCCAGTTGCCGTTGAGCTCGAGAACCTCGACGATGTCGCCCTTCGAGAGGGTGTGGATGACGGTGGTACCCGTAGTGGTCGGCTCGTTACGAACGTTCAAACCGTCCGCCGAGTTCACTTGATAGGTGCCGATCTTGGTAGCGGAGGTCAGATTCGTGTCGCCGACGTTCTTCGCGCCGTTGGCGTACGCCTCGACGTAGCTCCAGAAGATCTGCCAGCCGTAACCGTTACGACCGTTCGAGTAGGTACCCGCCGCTTTGAAAGTGTTGGACGCTTCGTTGTAGGTTGCGCGCATCTGCATCGGGCAGTCTTTACCGCTCTTGCTGGATTCGCTGTACTGCCACGAATCCCAGTGCTGAACGATCGCGGTGCGCCAGTCAAGGTTCCAACGCTTGCAGAGCACAACGCAGAGATACGCCGTGTGCTTCATCGTCTTGTCAAACTGGTTCTTGTACCAGTTCAAAATCGCCGTACCGTCCGACCACTGCTCGCCGCCGAAGGTCTCGGTCGCGGGGAAGTTGTTAACGCAGGTCTCGATACCGATGGCGTTGATGTTCGACGGGGTGGTCGAACGCGAGGTCGCCGCGTGCCAGCCGCGACGGTTATCCGCCAAGCCTTGGTAGATCGAGGTGTTATCGACCGTGTAGTGCCAGCAAGCGCTGGTGCTGGTCTTGTTGGTGTTGTTGTGCACGTTCTTCGCATTCGCGGTGCCGACGTAGGTACCGGTGTTATGCACCATGATGTACTTCGGCGTGAGCGATTGCGTGGGGTTCATGCTGGTGCTGCGGAAATCGACATACACCGGAACCTCCGCATCGGTGCCGGCGCCGAGCGTGTAGGTCACGTTGTTGGTTTTGCCGTTGTGAGACGGCATGACGAAGGGGTCTGCTCCGACCACCTCGGGCTCGCTGACAAACGACATCGCCGGGAGAACACCGACGATCAACGCCAACGTCAGAACGAGCGCCATTACGCGTTTTTTCATACAAATACCTTCCTTTCAACCCTCATGGGCGTCCGTTTGACACCCGATTTTCGGTTCTTCAACAAAAGCCGACCTTGCAAAAAAGCCGCTTTCTCCTTAATAACAGTATACCAAAGATACCGTACCCCGTCAAGCAACCTATTACAAGTTTGTTAGAATTTACCCAAATTGAAAAAAGGATTTGTCCAAAATGCACTTTGCTTCGATACCACAAAAAAACGCCCCCTACAGGAGATCTGTAGGGGACGCCAAGCATTATTGCTTATTTCGAGGATTACAGCTCCGCGAAGTACTTGATGGTGCGGACCATCTGGCTGGTGTAGCTGTTCTCGTTGTCGTACCAAGACACGACCTGCACCTGATAGGTGTCGTCGTCGATCTTCGCGACCATCGTCTGGGTCGCGTCAAACAGCGAGCCGTAGGTGATGCCCACCACGTCGGAGGAGACGAGCTCTTCCTCGGTGTAGCCGAAGGAAGCCGAAGAAGCCGCCTTCATCGCCGCGTTGATGCCTTCCTTGGTGATGTCCTTGCCCTTCACGACCGCGACGAGCAGGGTGGTGGAACCGGTCGGCACGGGCACGCGCTGAGCAGAGCCGATGAGCTTGCCGTTCAGCTCGGGGATAACCAGGCCGATCGCCTTCGCAGCGCCGGTGGAGTTCGGAACGATGTTGACAGCGGCGGCACGAGCGCGGCGCAGGTCACCCTTGCGGTGCGGGCCGTCGAGGACCATCTGATCGCCGGTGTAGGCGTGAACCGTGGTCATGATGCCGCTCTGGATGGGAGCGTAGTCGTTGAGCGCCTTCGCCATGGGAGC
>JAFQFZ010000017.1 GCA_017398425.1 Clostridia bacterium
AAAAATCGTCGAAAAGCTCCACCGCTTCGGCGGGGGGGATCGATTTGTCGTACACATCACCGGCGATCATAACAGCGTCCGGTCGTTGGTCATCGATCACGTTCAGGATCTTTGTGAGGATGTATTCTTGATCCTCTATCATGGAAAACTCATTCACACGTTTTCCTAAATGAAGATCGGATAGATGGATCCATTTCATGATAGCACCTCCAAGGTAGCCGCGTTTGCTTTATTATACCACAACAGAGAGCGGAGAACAATATAAAAAAGCACGCGGCAAAAGCCGCGCGCCGGGAAACGAAAAACGATCTCGTTGGCAGACAATGAAGATCACTGTCTGCTACTATAGATAAACTGTGTTACTTTGGTGACAAAGTACAAAGTGAAATATCCTAAAAAGGACAATAATTCGTATTCTGACAGTAAGAAGAAAGCCGAGAGAAAAATACACAGGAATAACAGTATAATCAGGCAACGGTAATTGTTAATGCAGAGTTGATTTACACCTAATCAGCGCACAGCCGCCAAGTGGGATAATCTCCTGCTTGGCGGCTCTGTTTTTTTGAATAATAACCACTTATCTTCAAAAAACGACCACTTATTGAAAAACGGTGGATTTGATTTTCAAAGCGTGGTATACTGTTGTCAACAAAGGAGGGAAAAACAATGCAGGTAGAAATCAAAATCGACGACAGCTGTATTGAGCCTAGAGTGATTATTATTACTGATAAGGTAAATGATGAAATCAACGATATACTCAATATGCTTTCATCTAAAACTCCTGAGATTATTACGGGTTTTTATAATGATTTGGCGGAAATCTTATCACCCGATAACATTATCCGTATTTACTCTGTGGGCGGCAAGACCTTTGCTTCAGTCAGCAAAAAAGAATACATCCTCAAACAAAGATTATACGAGCTCGAGGAACAGCTGACCAAGCACAGTTTTGTGCGCATCTCCAATTCGGAGATTATCAATCTGAAAAAGGTACGCCACTTTGATTTGAGCTTATCGGGTACGATTTGCGTTACGCTGTCCGACGGAACGGCAACATATGTTTCAAGACGCTATGTGTCAAAAATCAAAAAGGTTTTAGGTATATAGGAGGTAGATTATGAAAAAGAAAGTTATTCTGCGCAGCCTGATCGGTGCGCCCATTGGTTTAAGTATCAGCTTTATCATCACACTTATCATTTCGGTAATAATCAACAAGGGAGAGTATTATCCTGTAGTGCCGCAGTTAACTGCTCTTTGCGACAATGAGCTGAACGCCGTCGTAATTCAGACGATTTGCTCTTTACTTTACGGAGCCGCTTTCGGAGGAGCATCGGTTATCTGGGAAATTGAAAACTGGAGCCTTTTGAAGCAGACGGTAATTCACTGCCTTGTCATTTCCGTATCAATGTTGCCGATCGCTTATTGTATGTACTGGATGCCACATAGTTTTCTGGGAATAGCAGGCTATATCGTCATCTTCTTCTTCATTTATTTTTTCATTTGGTTTGCTCAGTACTTTGCTATGAAGAAAAGGATTCAGGAGTTTAACGATAAAGTAAAACAGAATGATTAAGAAGAACAGCCGCAGGGATGAATAATACACAGCCCTGCGGCTGAAACATTGTCAAAAACAGGATATTCAAAAGGACGACAAATGGCAAATGACTGATAGCTTTTTGATAGCACAAGCTGTGACAACTAAACAAAAATGTATAATTAAAACCATATTTTCTTACGAGAAGCAATATTTATTAAACGAAGTTGTTTAATGATTGCTTTGCACTTAAGAGTGGGAATAATAGCAGAAATAAAAAATGCCCTTGCAGAACGAATCTGCAAAGGCATTTATTTGTTTTATGGCGAGGAAAGAGAAGTGTGTCCTTTTGGGACTACACGGCAGTGTCCTTCGACATTTGCCTTATTCCCACTCAATGGTGCCGGTGGGCTTCGGGGTGAGGTCGTAGAGCACGCGGTTGATGCCGTCGACTTCGGCGGTGATGCGCGCGGTGATCTTATGGAGGACCGCATAGGGGATCTCCTCGACGGTGGCGGTCATCGCGTCCGTTGTGTTGACGGCGCGGATGATCGCGGGCCAACCCTCATAGCGCTTCTCGTCCTTCACGCCGACGCTCTTCATATCCGGCACGGCGATGAAATACTGCCACACGGACTGTGCAAGACCGCAGTTGTCGAACTCTTCGCGCAGGATGGCGTCCGCTTCGCGCAGGGCGTGCAGACGGTCACGGGTGATCGCGCCGAGGCAACGCACGCCGAGACCCGGACCCGGGAACGGCTGACGATAGACCATCGCGTGGGGCAGACCGAGCGCCTCGCCCACGACGCGGACTTCGTCCTTAAAGAGCAACTTCAGCGGCTCCACGAGCTCGACCTTCATGCCTTCGGGCAGACCGCCGTCGTTGTGGTGCGCCTTGATGCCGTTGCGGCTTTCGATGATATCGGGATAGATGGTGCCTTGCGCGAGGAAGTCCAGATCGCCGCCCTCATAGAGCTTCTTGGCCTCGTCGTTGAACACTTCAATGAACTCGCCGCCGATGATCTTACGCTTCGTTTCGGGATCGGAGACACCCGCGAGCTTATCGAGGAAGCGGTCGGTCGCATCGACGTAGATCAGCTCGGCATCCATTTCGTTGCCGAACGTCTCAAGCACCTGCTCGCTTTCGCCTTTGCGCATCAAGCCGTGGTTGACGTGCACGCAGACGAGCTGTTTGCCGATGGCTTTGATGAGCAACGCCGCCACAACGGAGCTGTCCACGCCGCCCGACAACGCGAGCAACACTTTCTTTTGACCGACCTGAGCGCGGATCTCAGCGACCTGCTCGACGATGAATTGATCGGCGAGCTCTTTGGTGGTGATGCGCGCCATCGATTCGGGTCTGACTTCGGTTCTTACCATATTACATCCCTCCGTTAACGATCGCGATCAATCGTTGGTATAGTTGTCAAAATAGCCTTGCACGAGAACCACGGGCGTACCCTTGTCGCCCGAGCCGCTGGTCAGGTCGCACAGCGAACCGATCAGGTCGGTGAGCTGACGCGGGGTGGTGCCTTGCGACGCCATGTTGCCGACGAGGTTTTCCTGCTTTTGACGGATGCTCTCGGAGATCGCGTTCTTGAGCGCTTCACCCGACAGCTCCTTGAAATCGTTGTCCGCCAGATATTTGAGCTTCAGCTCGTTGGGGGTACCGACCAAGCCGTCGGTGAAGGCGGGGGAGACGACGGGGTCTGCCAGCTCCCAGATCTTGCCCTGGGGATCTTTGAAGGCACCGTCGCCGTAGACCATGACTTCCACGTGCTTGCCCGTTGCCTTGAGAATGCGTTCCTGCACGGCAAGAACCAGATCGCGGCACTCGCGGGGGAACAGCTTGATGGAATCTTCGGTGGATTTGTTCGAACCGAGCAGACCATAGTTCTCGTTGTAGCCGCTGCCGTCCACCGGAGCGTTCAAAATATCGTCCAGACCGCACACGGCTTTGGCACCGGCGGCCTTGAGAATGCGTTTGGTACGAGCGCGGGTATGGATGTCGCAGGTGAGGACACAATCGGTGTAGTTGAGGATCGTTTTCGCTTGGTTGGCGAACACGATCTCGACCTCGGCACCCATTTCGCGGATGAGGTCGCCGTAGTAGGCGACGTAGTCGACGCCCGTGAATTCGTGGGCGTTGACGCCGAACAGCTCGCGGTACTTCTCGAGCGAGAGCACGTCGGAATACGGGTTGATGCCCGCGTCATCCAGCTTGTCGAGGCTGACAAGCTCGTTGCCGACTTCGTCGGACGGATAGCTGAGCATTAAGACGACTTTCTTGGCGCCCTTGGCGATGCCGCGCAGGCAGATCGCAAAGCGGTTGCGCGAAAGAATGGGGAAGATGACGCCGATGGTTTCGCCGCCCAGCTTCGCTTTGACATCGGCGGCAATGGCATCGACCGAGGCGTAGTTGCCCTGAGCGCGTGCCACGATCGATTCCGTCATGGAGATGACGTCACGGTCGCGCAGTTCAAAGCCTTCGCTTTCGGCGGCGGCAAGGACACTGTCGGCAACGATGGCGGCCAGATCGTCCCCTTCACGGATGATGGGGCAACGAATGCCGCGCGACACGGTACCGACTCGACGGGTGTTTTCAGACATGCATGGTCTTCCTTTCTGGTCGGCCGAAACGGCCGAAGATGACGGAGCGCAAGGCGCTTCGCTCATTACGAATGGTATTATAAACGATTATGTGGCGTGTTGCAAGAGGAAATGCAGAAAAAATAGGCACAACTTGCAAAAAAGCGTACGCCACAAAAGCGGAGGGAACGAGGAATTTCGGGGCGATGCCGACCGAATCGACTCAATCGTCCAGCGCGAGGGTGGAGGAGGGCTTCTCGGTGGGATCCATCAGCTCGGCCACCTCGCGCTTTTTGGCGGCGCGGAATTCGAGAACGAGCGCCGCGAAGAGGGGCGGCACAAATCCATAGACAACGCCGTGGCGGCTGAACAGCTTGTTGAAGTTGAGACCGGTGGCGCGGATGCCGTCATCGTGGTAGGGGAAGCACTCCGCCAGCATCCCGATGAACGCGGCGAACAACACCGCGCCGATCACGGCGAGCGTCGTGCCGAGGATCGCCCATTTCGGACGGCGGGCGAAGAGGGGAACGGAGGCGGCGAGCGTGCCGACGGCGATGAGACCGAAGCCGAGCGAGCCGAGGAGCACCATCAGCGGGATCTTGGCGGCGACCGCCTCGGTTTGGGGTGCGGTTGCCAGACTGTGGATCGCCAGGATCTGAAAGAATGCCGTGACCGCCAAGAACAGCAGCGTCAGCACACACAGCACGACGGCGATGCCATGCATCTTGCGCGCTTCCTTGCGCGTGAGCACCGCCGCTTCCAACTGTTGTGCGCGGCGGCGTTCCTGCTGTTCGTGTTTGCGAGCGCCTTTTCCCATGGGAGCGCCTCCTTTAAAAATCAATACATACACAGCTTACTATAGCAAAAAAAGACCGAGTTTGCAATGTTTTTTGATTAAAAAAGCGGTTCGGATGCGGAATTTTACGGAAATGCCGAATGTATTTGCAAAATTGTTGAAAACAGGTTAAAATATTGTTCATACAACCGGCAAAAAATCTGGTACAATATAGGAAGAGTCATTTCAGCGAAAGGAGCGGTAGGTTCGTATGGCCGTTTCAAAAATTCTGATCGTCGACGACGACAGCAACATTTGCGAATTGCTTCGCTTGTATCTTGAAAAAGAGGGATTTGCGACCGTCATCGCCAAAAACGGTGTGGTGGCGCTTTCGATGTTCGAGAAGGAAAAGCCCGATCTGGTGCTTCTCGACGTCATGATGCCCGAGCTGGACGGTTGGCAGGTATGCCGCGAGATCCGCAAGAAAAGCACCTGCCCGATCATCATGCTCACCGCAAAAAGCGAAGTGTTTGACAAGGTGCTCGGCTTGGAGCTCGGCGCGGACGACTACGTTGTCAAGCCGTTTGAGACCAAGGAAGTGATCGCGCGTGTCAAGGCGGTATTGCGCCGCACGCATCCCTCGGATCGGCGTGAGGTGCGCGAGGTCAGCTTTGACAATCTCTACATCAACATGGAGAACTATGAGCTTCGCGTGCGCGGCGAGCAGATCAACACGCCTCCCAAAGAGATGGAGCTGATCTATCACCTCGCCAGCAATCCCAACCGCGTCTACACCCGCGACCAACTGCTCGACGAGGTGTGGGGCTTTGAATACTACGGCGACAGCCGCACCGTGGACGTGCACGTTAAGCGCTTGCGTGAAAAGCTCGATGGGGTTTCCGAGCAATGGAACCTCAAAACGGTGTGGGGCGTCGGATATAAATTTGAAGTAAAGGAATGATCGCTCATGTTTAAGAGCGTGTTTTCCAAATATTTTACCATCTTCGCGTGCATACTGCTCGTAGCGATGGTGGCACTCGGTGCGGTGCAGACGGTGTTCTTCAACAACTATTGGGTGGAGGATAAGCGCGTGCAACTCACGGAGAACGCGCGTATGATCGCCCGCCACACGATCGACGTGACCGTGCAGCTGGACGATCCGCACAAGACCTATGTTATTTCCTCGAACAGCATCAAGCCGATCGTGGCGCTGCTGTCGAACGGGCTGGACGCGGACATCCTTATCGTGGATAACGCGGGGCAGGTGCTGTTGGCCTCCGACAAGGCGCAGATCGCGCTTCGGCAGGTGCCGCAAACGGTATTGGATGCGGTGCAGGGGGATTATTTCATCGTCGGCACGATGGACGGCTTCTTCCCCGAAGAAAAGTACGCCGCGGCAACCCCCATCCTCAATCACGGCGGCGATGCGATCGGCTACGTCATCACGGCGATGCCCTCGGGCGGCCTCGGACAATATACGCTCGAAACGATCAACACCTATTTGATCTCGGCGGTGCTGGTGCTGTTGTTTGCGTCCATCGTCATCTATCCCATGACCTACCGCATGGTCAAGCCGTTTCGGGAGATGGCGGCGGTCACCAGGAAATTCGCCAACGGCGATTTCAGCGGTCGCGTGAGCGTCAAGGGCAAGGATGAGGTCGCGGAGCTGGCGGCGGCTCTCAACAGCATGGCGGTGTCGCTGTCTGCCACGGAAAACATGAGCCGCAGTTTTGTGGCGAACATTTCCCACGAGCTCAAAACCCCGATGACCACCATCAGCGGCTTTGTGGACGGTATCCTCGACGGCACCATCCCCGAGGAAAAGCAGGCGCACTATCTGCGGATCGTGTCCGATGAAGTCAAGCGGTTGTCCCGCCTGGTGAAATCGATGCTGGAGCTGTCGCGTATCGACAACGGCACGGTGACGCTCAAGAAAACCTCGTTTGATCTGACGGATGTGGTGTGCGGCACGCTCCTTACCTTTGAACAGCGCATCGAGGAAAAGAACGTGGAGATCGCGGGACTTTCGGACTGTGAGCGCGTGACGGTGAATGCCGATTTCGATCTGCTCGGGCAGGTCGTGTACAACCTGATCGACAACGCCGTTAAATTTGTTCCCGAGAACGGACAACTCACCATTCACGTGGCGCGTGAAAACGGGCGGATCTATTGCGCGATCCGCAACAGCGGTGACGGCTTGTCGCCCGAAGAGATGCCGCGTGTGTTTGAACGGTTTTATAAGACCGACCGTTCACGCAGTCTGGATAAGACGGGCGTGGGACTCGGCTTGTATATTGTCAAAACCATTGTCAACCTGCATCACGGTGAGATCTTTGTGCGCTCGGTGCAGGGAGAATATTGCGAATTTGTGTTTTGGGTTCCCGATGCGGACGGAACAGCGTCCGGTCACAACGGTGAACTGCAAGAGACAAAGCATAGGAAAGGTAGGAAATGACCCATGTCGGATTGGATGCAAAATGAAAACGGTGTCGAAGAAGAGAAGATGCCGTTGAACACACCCGAAGTGTCGCAGGAACCTCCCGTCGAAGAAGAGAAGCCTGCGGCGGAATCGAGCCCCGAAGCGCCGCAGCAGTCGGTGCAACCGCCTGTTCCGCCGGTACAGCCGCCGTTTCGGGCACCGTCGCGCCCGCCCGTGGCGCCTCCTCCGACGTATTGGCAGCCGCCGCGTTATGCGGTGCCGCAACCGCCCGCCGGACCGCATGACGAGGAGTCGAAAACCAAGAACAACAAGCTCGCCGCCAAGCAAAGCACCAAGGAGCGCGTGTTGATCGCGGTGTTGGCGTCGGTGTGTGCGGTCGCGGTGGTGTTTGCCGTGATTTTCGGCATCAAAGCGTTCGGCGGCGGCAACAACGGCAACGGCGTGAAAAACGAGAGCGTGTCGGACAACGGTCAGCCGCAGGGCGAAGCGCCGACTTTGCAGATCACCGATCTGCAGGAGATCGATGACGGCGGTCTTCCCGCGCGCGAGATCGTGCAAAAGAATCTCGATGCGACGGTCGTGCTGACGCTCTATCATAAGAACTCCACCATCAGCAGTTACGACGATTTCTACGGTTACTTCGGCGACTACTTCGGCGGTTATTACGGTGACAGCTACGGCAGTTACAACGACTACGGCAGTAACGACGGGCTGACCAAGGTCAGCGAAGCGTCGGGCATCGTCATGTCGGAGGACGGCTATATCATCACCAACAGCCACTGCGTGTTCGACGAGGATTACCTAGAAGAGTTCGGACGCATTGACGTTAAGATGTACGACGGCACCGTGTACGAGGATGCGCGGATCATCGGCTACGATCGTTCGACGGATCTCGCCGTCATCAAAATCGATGCCACCGGTTTGACTCCGGCGGAGTTCGGCGATTCGTCGGCGCTGTCGCTGGGCGATCGCGTCATGACGCTCGGTAACTCGGGCGGTTTGTCGTGGTCGGCGTCGCAGGGTATCCTGTCGGGTCAGGCGCGCGACGTCTACGAAGATACCGGCTACGCCATCAAGTGCCTGCAGGTGGATGCGGTCATCAATCCCGGCTCGTCGGGCGGACCCCTGCTCAATGCATACGGTCAGGTCGTGGGTGTCAACTCGGCAAAGATCGTGCTGACGGGTTACGAGGGACTCGGTTTCTCCATTCCGATCAACGAGGCGAAGACGATCATCGACGATCTGATCCGTCACGGCTATGCGACGGGACGTGTGTCGCTGGGGATCAAGGGTCAGACGGTCACCTCCATCGGGTACGAAGGCTTCATCATCGAGGAGATCGATCCCGGTTCGGCGCTCGAGGGTACCAAGGCCAAGGAAGGCGACATCATTACGCACGTCAACGGCGTGCGCGTGATGAACTACGAAGAGATGCGTACGGAGCTCACGAAAAATAAGGTGGGCGATACGATCACGCTGACGCTCATCCGTCTCGATCGTCAAACCCGCAAGACAACGGAGTTTGACGTCAAAGCGAAATTGGGCGAAATGAAATAAAAGAAAGAGCGAGGAACCGCGGTTCCTCGCTCTTTCTTTTCCTCGCCGGAGACGGCAACCCTTTTGTCCGCGGACGCGGACATTTCCCCTAACAGGGGAATCGCCTCAAGGGGAAGGCTTAAAAGAAAAAGGCTTCTCGCAAGAGAAGCCTTTTTGCTATTCAAATACGATCCACGACGCTCACGATGGTGTCGACCATCGTTTGGATCACGTCGTCGAGTTCGCCTTGGAGCGAGCAACCCGCGGCGCGGACATGACCGCCTCCGCCGAGCTCTTTACAGATGGCGGCGGCATCGGCATGGTTGCCGGTGCGCACGCTGATCTTAAATTCTTTGTTCGCCTTTTCACGCAAGGTGACACCCACCCACACACCTTCGATCTGGCGCGGCAGGGGAGCAAGACCCTCCATGTCGTTTTCGGCGGCACCGCTCTCGTCGATCATGGCACAGGTGATGGGCATGACGGCGATCTTATCGTTGCGATAGAAGCGCATACCCGATAAGGCGCGGCGTTCGAGCTCGACGCGGGCGCGCGATTTGATATCGAACATCGTGCGGTTGATCATGTCGTAGCGGATGCCGATGTCCATCATATCCGCCGCCATGCGGTGCGCGTAGGCACCGGCGTTGGAATATTTGAAGCAACCGGTGTCGGTGGATAAGCCGGTGTAGATGCATTCCGCAATAGCGCTTGTAAACGTCACGTTCATCGCACGGAGAACCTCACACACCACCATCGCCGCGGCGGCGTAATCCGCGCGCAGGAGCAGGTGGTCGGCGTAGGCGACGTTGGAGCCGTGGTGGTCGATGCACAGATCGATGCGTCCGTTGTACACAGATTGCAACGAGCCGAGCAGCTTCGGATCCGCGACATCCACCGCCACGATGAGTTGCGGTTCAAAGTCTTGCTCTTCGAGATCCTCGAAGAGGTAATCGTATTTTTCGGGGATCGCGTCCGCGCATGCGACGCGGGCGCGCTTTCCCAGTCCGCGCAACGCGCGGCACAGTGCGAACGCACTGCCGATGGTGTCGCCGTCGGGGTACTGGTGCGTCAGCAACAGCACGTCCTCGGCGGTCGAGAGCATGGCGGCGGCATCCGCCACATCGATCAAACGGCTCATACGTCCTCCTCCTCAGCCGCGGCATCCTCGCGGCGAAGCGCGTGGATGGTCGCCGAAAGGCGGGCGCTGTAGGCGATGGAATCGTCTGCGATAAAGCGCAGCTCCGGCACGTGGCGCAGTTTGAGTGCCGCGCCGAGTTCACGGCGCATATAGCCGGCGGCGGATTGCAGACCCTTGACGGCGCTTTTGGCGGCGTCCATGCCGTCCATCGAGCTGACGTATACCGTCGCGTACGACAGGTCGTTGGTCACCTCGGTGCGGACGATGGAGAGCATCGTCCCTTGCACGCGAGGATCCTTCACGGTACGCAGGATGGCGGTCAGTTCGCGAGAAATGTCTTCGGTGGTGCGTGCATTGCGGTGTCCTGCCATAAAAGCACACTCCTTTCTAAGCGATCAATCGCGGTATTCTTCGATGATATAGGACTCGTAGATGTCGCCTTCCTTGATGTCGATCGTCTTTTCGAGGCCGATGCCGCATTCGTAGCCGGCGGCCACTTCCTTCTGATCGTCCTTGAAGCGCTTGAGGGAGGACATCTTGTCGTCGGCGATGATGATGCCGTCGCGCACCACACGGATGAGGTCGCCGCGGCAGATCTTGCCGTCGAGGACGTAGCAGCCCGCGATGATGCCGGCACCCGTGATCTTGAACACGTTGCGGACTTCGACGCGACCGTGCATGACTTCGCGCGTCTTCGGGGCGAGCATACCCTTCATAGCGTCCTTGATCTCGTCGATGCAGTCGTAGATGATGCGATACATACGCATATCGACGTTGTCGTGCTTGGCGGCCTCCTGAGCGGTGGGATCGGGACGGACGTTGAAGCCGACGATGATCGCGCCCGAAGCGCTCGCAAACATGACGTCGCCTTCACTGACAGCGCCCACGGCACCGTGGATGACGCGCACGCGCACTTCTTCGTTGGACAGCTTTTGGAGCGATTGAGTGACCGCCTCGACCGAGCCTTGCACGTCGGCCTTGACGATGACCTTGAGTTCCTTGACCTCGCCCTGTTGCATTTGATCAAACAGGTTGTCGAGGGTGACTTTCTGATATTGGTCGAACATCGCTTGCTTTTGCTCTTGCTTGCGTTGCTCGACAAGCTCTCTGGCCAGACGCTCGTCGGTGACGGCGTTGACGATGTCGCCCGAGGTGGGCACTTCGTCGAGACCCATGATCTCCACCGGCACCGAGGGACCCGCGGCGTTGATCTTGCGGCCTTGGCTGTTGACCATCGCGCGCACACGACCGACGGTCGTGCCGGCGACGATGATGTCGCCCGCGCGGAGCGTACCGTTCTGGACGAGCACCGTCGCGATCGGGCCGCGACCCTTGTCCAGACGCGCCTCGATCACGATGCCTTTGGCGGCGCGATCGGGGTTGGCGCGCAGTTCGCGCATTTCTGCCACAAGCAACACGTTCTCGAGCAGGTCGTCCAGACCCATGCCGGTCTTCGCCGACACGGGCACGCAGATGACATCGCCGCCCCACTCTTCGGGAACGAGCTCGTGCTCGGTAAGCTGTTGCATGATGCGATCGGGGTTGGCGGTGGGTTTATCCATCTTGTTGATCGCCACGATGATGGACACGCCAGCGTCCTTCGCGTGGTTGATCGCTTCGATGGTCTGCGGCATGATGCCGTCGTCCGCCGCGACCACGAGGATCGCGATATCGGTCGCTTGCGCACCGCGCGCACGCATCGCGGTGAACGCGGCGTGACCCGGGGTGTCAAGGAAGGTGATGGTCTGACCGTTGCACTCGGCCTGATACGCGCCGATGTGCTGGGTGATGCCGCCCGCTTCGCCGCTGGTGACGCTCGTCTTGCGGATCGCGTCGAGGATGGAGGTCTTGCCGTGGTCGACGTGACCCATCACAACGACGATGGGATCGCGCGGCTGGAGACGGTCATCGGTATCCTCGCTGTCGTCGATGATGCGCTCTTCGATGGTGACGACCACTTCTTTTTCCACCTTGGTGTGGAATTCTTCCGCCACGAGGAACGCGGTGTCGAAGTCGATCTCTTCGTTGATGGAGACCATCATACCCATCATCATGAGCTTCTTGATGACCTCGCCCGAAGTCGCCTTCAAGCGCGACGCCAGCTCGCCGACGGTGATGGAATCGCCCACCGTGATGGTGAGTTGCTTCTTCTTGCGCTCACGCTCGATGCGGTCCATGCGCTCCTTCTCCGTCTCACGGCGACGCTGGGGCTTGCGATACTCCTGCGAGCGTTGGTTGATCTTTTGCTTTTTCACGGCACCGCCGTCGCCGCGCACGCGGTTGGAGGTCTGCGCCATCACATCGAAACGCTCGTCGTAGCGACCGACGTCGACCTGCGGAGTGCGCGTGTCGACGGTGCGGCGTTCCACGGGAGCCTTCGGAGCGGTGGGCGTTTTCTCCTTCTTTTGCTTGGGTTGGCGGTTGGGGATGACGACGGCGTCTTGCTTCTTGCCGTCGGCCGCTTTGGCGGCTTTCGCCTGCGCCTCGCGGGCGGCCGCTTCGATGGCGGCCTGCTCTTCGGCGCGTTTCTTGGCGGCCTCTTCTTCGCGTGCCGCTTCTTCCTTGGCGCGCTGTTCATGGCCCTTGGCGAAATACGCATCGAAATTGTCCACCTGATGCGCGGTGGTAAAGTATTCAAAGATCCAATCGAGCTCCGGCTCCTCGAGCGCTGTTGCGCTCTTGCGCGGAGCATCGGAATACGTACTGAGGATCTCCAGGATCTTCTTGCCGGTCACATTGAAGTCCTTGGCGACCTCGCTAACGCGATATTTGATCATCATAGGCTGTTTTCCTCCTTCATATCGGTACCGTACGAGCGAAAGGCGCTCTCGAATCCGGCGTCGCATACCGCCGCCACAGCGACGGGTTTGTGTGCGCCGATGGTGGCCGCCAACGCGGCTTTATCCAGCGGCAGACGGATCAGGACGGCGCTTTGTGCATGAAAGCGACATTCCTTCTCGGTCTTTTGGGAGCTGTCCGAGGCGATGACGACGGTCTGACTTTTGCCGTCCTTGAGGGCGGTGATCGTCGCGTCGAAGCCGATGGCCAATTTGCCGGCACGGCGTGCCATACCGAGCAGTCCGTGCAGTTTATTCGTCATCGGTCAAAGCCTCCTCCATGCGCTGATAGATCTCATCGGGGATCTTGCAGGAGAACGCCTTTTCCAGGCGGCGTGCCTTGCGCGCCTGTTGCAGACAGGACAAACACGGGCACAAGTAAGCGCCGCGTCCGTTGGCGCGACCGGTGGTGTCGAGCAGGATGTCGCCTTCTTTGGGCTTCACCACGCGCACCAGCTCTTTTTTCGGTTTCATTTCACCGCATCCCGTGCACATGCGCAGGGGGATCTTTTTCGGTTTGTTGACCATGCGGACGTCTCCTTTCAAGAGGGGATGAGAAACAAGTGGTTCGGTTATGCGTCTTCGCCTTCACCGAAGAATCCGCTCTGCGGACGAATGTCGATCTTCCAGCCGGTCAGGCGGGCGGCAAGGCGGGCGTTTTGACCCTTGTTGCCGATGGCGAGCGACAGTTGGTTTTCGGGAACGGTCACGCGGCAGGCTTTGGCACCGCTTTCGTCGATCTCGACATCGGTGACCTTCGCCGGGGAGAGCGCCGCGGCAATGAACTGAGCGGGATCTTCGCTGTAACGCACGATGTCGATCTTCTCGCCGCCGAGTTCTTCGACGATACCGGCCACACGGCTGCCGTGCGGGCCGATGCACGCGCCGACGGGATCGACGTTCTCGTCCGCGGCATAGACCGCGAGCTTCGTGCGGGAGCCTGCCTCACGGGAGACAGCCTTGATCTCGACGGTGCCGTTGTAGATCTCGGGCACTTCCATCTCAAACAGGCGCTTGACCAGACCCGAGTGGGTACGGGAGAGGAGCATGCGCACGCTCTTTTCGCTCTTGAGCACGTTGACGACGAACACCTTGATGCGGTCGCCTTCGTTGAAGTTGTCGGTCTCGAGTTGTTCGGTGCGGGGGAGAACCGCCTGCGAATTGCCGATCTCCACCGTCGCGGCGCCCGTGTCGGGATCGACGCGAAGCACCACCGCGGAAACAAGCTCCTGATTCTTGCGCTGGAACTCCTGGAGCTGCTGTCCGCGCTCCGCCTCACGGATGCCTTGACGGATCACGTGCTTGGCGGCTTCGGCGGCGATGCGACCGAACTTCTTCGTCTCGAGCGGGATCTCGATGACATCACCGAGCTTGGCGGATTTCTTGTACTTGACCGCTTGCTCCTTGAGCATCTCCTCGTCGGGATCGAGCACTTCCTCCACGACCGTCTTCGCGATGCTGACCGAGAAGGCGTTGGTTTCGGGATCCATGATCACGCGGATGTTTTCCTTGCCGCCGAAATCGCGCTTGACCGCGATGACAATGGCCGCCTGGATCTTTTCAAGCAGATAGTCGCCGGGGATGCCTTTTTCCTTTTCGAGCAGGCGAAGCGCCTCGAAAAACTCTGCATTTGCTTTCGTAGCCATTTTGTAAACTCCTCCGTTTTCTTTGTGGGATTCCAATCGGGGTTATTCTTCGTCGTCCCAGTCGTCGATGACGTGAACCAGGGCGATATCTTTCTTCTCAAAGGTGAGGGCGTTCTCGTCCTCGTCGAGCAGGTGCACGGTGCCGTTGTCGTCGTATGCCGTCAGGATGCCGGCGAACTCTTTCACGCCGTCACGCGGACGGATCAAACGCACCACCACCGCGCAGTCGAGGAACGCCTCGAAATGCTCTTTGGTGATCAGCTCGCGTTCGATGCCGGGGGACATGACCTCCATGCAGTAGCTTTGGGAGATGGGGTCCGCCTCGTCGAGGACGGGGTTGATCAGGCGCGAGAGTGCCACGCAATCGTCGATGGTGACGCCGCCTTCCTTGTCGATCAGATAGCGCAGATACCACGAGGCGCCCTCTTTGACAAAACGCACGTCCCACAGGGTCAGTCCGAGTTGCTCAACGAACGGCATCGCCAGTTCGCGGCAGACGGCCACGGTGTTGCCGCCGTGTTTTTTCTCAGCCAAACAAAAACCTCCAATCAAACATAAAAGAGCGGGTCACCCCACTCTTTCGTCATACGTACTATTCACTATTTGTGAGTATAGCACATACCGCTCGAAAAAGCAAGTCTTTTTTATATATACCGGTTTATAAGGGGAGGGACACAGAAAAGACCGCATTCGACGGGGAGTCGAATGCGGTCGAAAGAAAGCTTATTTGGCGACCTTCTTCGGATGCGCGAAGCGAATCAAAACCAGCTTCTGCACAAAGCCGATGAGGAACCAGACAAAGGGGACCCACGTCCATTTGCTGATGCCGCTGAAGCTGGCGAAGCTCTCAGGCTCGGTCGATTTGGAGACCAGGCTGAACGCCGCGTCGCCCGCGAAGAGGAAGACGAAGACCGTGATGCCGACGAGCAACATCGCAACGGTTCCGGCATAGAACGCGTCATGACCGGGGCGGAACAGCGAGATCAGATACAACACGTGGACCACGACCACGCCGAGGAGCAACGGGATCAGGAAGATCATCAGATCCACGTTCTTGAGGGTGTCCATGAGAAGATCGGGAATCAGCGTGACCGAATAGTGCTTCACATCGTACACCTTCGCCATATCGCTGATGGTAACGAGGTTCTGCGGGAATTCCGCCTTCATGTCCTCGGGGACGTTGAAGAAGAAATCGGATTTTTGTTTCTCGAGGAATTTGACAACGTCAGCGGGATCAATGCCGAGGTCTTCCTCAAAAGCGGTCTCGGATTCGAGCTTCTTGGCAACGTCCACGTCAAAGTTGCGGATCAGGACGTTTTTGATGGTTTGTTCGGCGGTGAGCTGTTCCGTCGGGATGGAGAGCCACGGCAGGAACATCAACACGATCATCAAAACAGAGCAGACAGCGGAGATCCACACGAAAAGGTTGTGCGATTTCAGATGTGCGGCCAGAGGGCTCTGCGGTTTCTTTGCAGTCATCGGTGCATTCATAGGAAGTCAATCCTTTCCACGATTTATGGATATATCAGAAGTATATCATGTTGCAAAAGAAAATGCAACCACTTTTAAAAAAATGACCAAAGATGGGGATATTCACCAAAACAAAATCGTCAACATGGACATTTTGGCGAAAAATCGGTCGCCTTCAGAGCGTCGAGGATGCGCGTTACCACGGTTTGCGGATCACTCTCGGCGTTGACGGTGACGTGTGCCGCGCGGGCGTAGAGCGGCTCGCGCGCGGTGAGCAAAGCGCGCACAGCTTGCTCCTTGTCCTCGCGTTGCAGCAACGGTCGGGTACGGTCGTCGCGCAGACGTTCGAGCACGCAGTCGACACCCACCCGCAACCACACGATCACACCGTTTCGGCAGAGGGCCTCAACGTTCTCGTCACGCAGTACGGCACCGCCGCCTGTGGCCAGCACCAGGCCGTCTTCGGCACCGAGCGTGCGGCAGACGGCGGTTTCGCGGTCGCGAAATGCCGCTTCGCCCTCGGCGGCAAAGAAATCGGAGATCGAGGTTTTCAGTTGTTGCTCCAGGTAGCGGTCGGTATCGACAAAGGTCATGCCGCATTGTGCGGCCAACCGTTTTCCGACGGTGGATTTTCCGCATCCCATGAAGCCGCATAAAATGAGATTGCTCATGCGAACGACACCTCCATCTCGCGGTAGGCATCCTCGATGAGGGTGTCGATGTCGTCTGCGCGAAAGGTCACGCCGTGCCAGAGGGTTTGCGCCGCGGCGGCCTGGCACACGAGCATCGCCATACCGCCTGCCGTTTTGGCACCGCTTGCGGCGGCGCGCTCGAGCAGGCGCGTGGTGCGCGGATTGTAGATCGCGTCAAACACGGCGGCGCACCGCGTGAGCAAGCGGTCGTCGGCGGGGCAGTCCTCCGTATGGGGGTGCATGCCGACGGGAGTGGCGTTCAAGAGCAGGTCGATCGCTTCGTCGTCGTCTTCCGTCGCGATCCGGCATACGGCGTGCGGCGCAACGTCGCGCACGCGGGCGCACAGCACCTCGGCGGCGCGGAGATTGCGGGGCTTGTGAATGGTCACCTCGCAACCGTTCAGCGCCGCCTCGCACGCGAAGACGGTGGCGGCACCGCCCGCTCCGAGCAGACGCACCCGTCCTTGCAGGGGGATGTCCGCGCGCCGAAGCGCCTGCAAAAATCCTTCGGCGTCGGTGTTGTAGCCGACAGTACCGTCGGCGGTGACGGCAACGGTATTGACCGTTTGATACAGTGCCGCCTTTCCTTCCAGTCGATCCAAAAGCGGGACGATCGCCTGCTTGTACGGTATGGTGACGTTGCATCCGTTCACCGTCTTTAACAGACGCACCGCGTCCTCGGAAAAGACGCCGGGATCGATATCTTGCAAGGTGTAGTCTCCGTCGACGGCGGCCAGCGCCATCAGACGGCGGTGCAGAAAGGGGGAGAGACTGTGACCGAGCGGATGACCGAGCAGGCAAAATGAGGCGTACATACCCAAAGACTCCTTTTTGAACAAACGAAAAATTTGTAAAAATTTCAAAAAATGAATTGACAAGACGGTGCAAATGCTTATACTATAATCCATAGAGACGAATGCGTGTATTTCAGTATACCACATGCGCGTTGCAGTGTCCAGTCCGACACAGAAAAACCCGATTTGGAGGAAAATGTTATGGTTATCGATCAAGTGAAGAAAATTCTCAGTGAACAATTCGATGTGGATATGAGCGAATTGACCGAAAACACCAACATCGAGGACGATCTCGGTGCCGATTCGGTGGAGGTCATTGACCTGCTGATGTCGCTGGAGGATGAGTTCCAGCTCGAGATCCCCGACGAGGCGATCGACGAGATCCGCACCATTGCGGATCTGGTGGCGTACATCGAAGAGCACGCCTGAGTTTTCAAATGAACATAAAAAGCGAGGTGCCGCGGCACCTCGCTTTTTTTCATTTCTCTGCCTTTAGGTGTGAAATAAAACCCCGGTTCTACCGGGGGGAGCAATAACGAAGCGGAGCAACCCCTTGCCTCCCCTTGTCAGGGGAGGTGGATGCGGCTTAGCCGCAGACGGAGGGGTAGTCAGGCCTTTCTCTCCCTCAGTCCTCGCTTTTGCTCGGACAGCTCCCTCGTCAGAGGG
>JAFQFZ010000018.1 GCA_017398425.1 Clostridia bacterium
CCTTCAGACCGCGGCTGGTAACAGCCGGGGTACCCAGACGGACACCGCTTGTCACGAAAGGAGACAGCGGCTCATTGGGGATGGTGTTCTTATTGGCGGTGATGTACACATCGTCCAAACGCGCCTCAAGCTCTTTACCGGTGATGCCCGTCTCACGAAGATCGAGAAGCATGAGATGGTTGTCCGTACCGCCCGAAACGAGCTTCATTCCACGCGCCATCAAGCCGTTGGCGAGTGCCGCCGCATTCTTCACGATCTGATCCTGATACGCCTTGAACTCGTCGGTAAGCGCCTCGCCGAAGCAGACCGCTTTCGCCGCGATCACGTGCATCAGAGGACCGCCTTGCGAACCCGGGAACACGGCCTTGTCGATGGCTTTGGCATACTCCTCACGGCAGAGGATCATGCCGCCGCGCGGACCACGCAAGGTCTTATGGGTAGTGGTGGTAACGACGTCGCAGTACGGCACGGGGTTCATGTGTTTGCCGGCGGCGACCAAACCCGCAATGTGAGCCATGTCGACCATCAACAACGCGCCGACTTCATCCGCGATCTCACGCAGGATGTCAAAGCGGATCTCACGCGGATACGCCGAGGCACCCGCAACGATCAACTTCGGTTTGTTTTCAACAGCCAGCTTACGAACAACATCATAGTCGATGAAGCCGGTCTCCTCGTCCACGCCGTAGGGAACAAAGTTGTAGAGCTTGCCCGAGAAGTTAACGGGCGAGCCATGGGTCAAGTGACCGCCGTGTGCAAGGTTCATGCCGAGAACGGTATCGCCCGGTTGGATGAGCGCAAAATACGCCGCTTGGTTCGCTTGCGCTCCCGAGTGCGGCTGCACGTTGGCATGCTCCGCTCCGAACAGCTTGCACGCACGCTCACGCGCAATGTCTTCCACCACGTCGACTTCCTGGCAGCCGCCGTAATAACGCTTGCCGGGATAGCCTTCGGCGTACTTATTGGTCAGCACGCTGCCCATCGCCGCCATCACCGCCGGAGACACGATGTTCTCCGAAGCGATAAGCTCGAGATTACGGCGTTGACGGCCAAGCTCTTTTTCCATCGCCGCGCCGACTTCTTCGTCGACTGCTTTGACAAAACCAATGGTGTCCATCAAATTCTCATACATAGTCACACACTCCTATTTTTTAAATGTCCGAGACGCAGAGATCTCCATTTAAAATAATTAGAAATATTATACACTATTCCGTCGACGGTTTGCAACCGCTTTTTCAAAAATAATAAAAAATTTCCGCTTTTTCCAAAAAGCGGTGTCGAAACCTATGCGTATGTGCTATACTGTCGTTAGGTTACGGAGGGACGACATATGAAACCATCATTGATTCATATCTACAAAGGCGACGGTAAAGGAAAAACCACCGCCGCTATGGGGCTGGCGGCACGAGCGCTCGGAGCCGGGCTTCGCGTTGCGGTAGCTTGCTTTCTGAAAGACGGGAGTTCGTCAGAACTTACGATTTTGCGTTCGCACGAGAGGTGTACGGTTCTTCCCTGCCCTTCCTCTGTCCCCTTTTCAAACCGCATGAGCGACGAGGAGCGATTGTATTTTTCCGAATGGTATCGCGCATTGACGAACGATATCCTTCGCCTCTCCTCACAAGTGGACGTGCTCATTTTGGACGAGGTGCTCGACGCGATAGAGCTGGGATTCGTCGAGGAAAGCGCCGTCGTCTCTTTGTGTACCGCCGATGATCACCCGGAAATCGTGTTGACCGGACACCACGTCAGAGACTCACTTTTAAAAAATGCCGACTATATCACCACCATGCAAGCGGATCGACATCCGTTCAGCAACGGCATTGTCGCGCGACACGGTATTGAATATTAAAGATGGCTTTTGATTTTCTGCAATGCTCCTTTCTCCAACCGACTCACTTGCGCTTGAGAAATTCCAATGGTGCGCGATACTTCGGTTTGTGTCAGTCCTTCAAAAAAGCGCATATGCAAAATCGATTTTTCTCGTGCGGGAAGCAAACGGATGGCGTCTTTCAGTGCAAGCTCATCGATCCAGTCGCGCTCTCCGCTCGTATCGCGGATCTGATCCATGACATACATGGCATCCCCTCCGTCCGCATACATCGGCTCATACAGCGACACCGGCTCCACGATCGCCTCAAGCGCCATCACGATCTCCTCGCGCGGCAAGTCAATATCCTTGGCGATTTCCTCCACGGTTGGTTCGCGCCCCTTTTCTTTTTGCAGGCGTTCCTTGGATTGCATTGCGCGATACGCCACGTCTCGCACCGAACGACTGATGCGGATGCTGTTGTTATCCCTCAGGTACCGACGGATCTCCCCGATGATCAACGGCACGGCATACGTAGAAAACTTTACACCGATGCTTAAATCGAAATTGTCAATAGCTTTCATCAGTCCGATGCAACCGACCTGAAACAGATCGTCCGGATTTTCTCCTCGCCCCGAAAACCGTTGAACAATGCTGAGAACCAGACGCAAATTTCCGTTGACCAGCTCGTCACGCGCACATTGCTCACCCTCTTGAAGCCTTTTCAAAAGAGCGATCTTTTCCGCTTCGGTCAGAACCTTCAAAGACGTTGTATTGATCCCCGTCACCTCGACCTTGTTATACATACCGCATACCCCTCTCTCTACTAATCCGATGAGAGAAGTATGAGCCGTTTTCTACTGTTTAGCCGCTGTAAAGAGCGGTATTCCAAGGAGGATTTTTCCATGATTCGTCGCCTATGTTTACTCCTGCTTGCGTTATGTACG
>JAFQFZ010000019.1 GCA_017398425.1 Clostridia bacterium
GTCGAGGAAGTAGTTCTCCTTGAGCGCGGCGTGACCCGACGTTTCGATGGCGAGCGGCGCGTACTGCCCCTCGTCGCACAGACGGATCGCCTCGTTGATGACGTTTTTATAGCCGCGCTTGAAACGGCAATGCTTGCCGTCGAGCGTCTCCTCGATGAACGTTTTCAGTCCGTCGGAGGTGACCGAGTCGGTCACGACGACCGAACCCTTGGGCGCGTTTTCCAGCGCGATCGCGGCGGCAAGCGCCACCAGACGGTTGCGGTTGATCTCGCGACCGTCCGCGTCGACGCAACCCGCGCGGTCCACGTCGGTGTCAAAAATCACGCCGATGTCCGCTTTGGCGCGCACGGTCGCTTCGCTGACCGAACGCATCGCCTCGGCGTCTTCGGGGTTGGGGATGTGGTTGGGGAAACGACCGTCGGGCTCCAAAAATTGCGAACCCTCGATGTCCGCGCCGAGAGGAGCGAGCACCTCGGTCGCGTAGAAACCGCCCGCGCCGTTGCCCGCGTCGACAACGATGCGGAAGCCGGCAAGCGGCTTGTCGTACTGCTCGGCGTTCACGCCCTCGCAGATGAGGGTGCGCAGACGCGCGGCGTAGCGCGGCATATAAGAGGTTTCGATGACCTCACCGCCGTCGGCGTCGACGAAATCGTCCGCTTCGCACAGCGCGAGAATGGCGGAGATGTCGCCGCCTTCCAGACCGCCCGTCGGGCGGAAGAATTTCAGACCGTTGCGGTGGAACGGATGGTGCGAGGCGGTCAGCTGGATCGCGCCGTCGCACGGCAGATCCAGCGTGCTCATGAACATCGCAGGGGTGGACGCGAGACCGCAGTCGAGCGCCGTCACGCCGCTTTGCACCAAACCGGCGCATACCGCGTCGCGCAGACGCGGACCGGAGATGCGGCTGTCGCGACCCACCGCAATGCGCAGGTCGGAGGTCTTCTTGCCCGTGGCGTTCGCAAGCCAACGGGCAAAGGCTCTGGCCATCGTCGAGACGGCTTCGTCGGTCATATCGAGCGGTTCGCCCGCAACGCCGTCAACGGCGACGCCGCGAATGTCGGTTCCGCTTTTAAAATGTTTCCAGTCGATCATAACTCAAAACTCCTTTTTGTTCATGAAGGTATCGATCACAGCGGCGGCCTGCACCGCTTCTTTTACGTCGTGAACGCGAAGCACCGTCGCACCGCGCAGTTGGGCGGCGGTGTGCAGTGCCAACGTGCCTGCGAGACGATCGGGATCGTCGCTCCTTGCGGCGTGGGCGATGACGCGCTTGCGTGACGCGCCGCACAGCACCGCCGTTTTCGGCAGTCCGTTCAGAATATCGGGCAGGTGACGCACCGCGTCCATGTCCGTCTCGCGGTCGCGGTGAAACCCGATGCCGATATCGAGGCACAGGGACGAGAGCGGCAGATGCGCGTTGTCGGCTTCGGAGATCGCGCTTTCAAAATACGCGCGGATGTCCTGCGCCGAAGCGGCATCCCGCGCCATCATCACCAGCGACACGCCGTGCTTGGCGGCAAGAGCGGGAAACCCGTTGTCCATACTGCCCGATACGTCGTTTAAAACGGTGACACCGCAGGCGATCGCCCGCTCGGCGACAAAGGGAAAAAAGGTGTCCACCGACAAGGGGATGTCGAGGCGTCCTCTGAGAGCGGTCAGCACCGGTTCGAGCCGCGCCCATTCCTCTTCGGCGGTGAGCGGTATGGCACCCGGGCGGGTCGACTGCGCGCCGATGTCGAGGATGTGCGCGCCTTCTTCGGCGATCGCAAGGGCGCGGGCGACCGCCGCTTCGACGCCTTGGTAGCGTCCGCCGTCAAAAAAGCTGTCGGGCGTGACGTTCAAAATGCCCATGACGGCGGTGCGGTCGTAACGGGAAAAGGGCATACGATCACGCTCCTTAAGGTTGTGCGGTTCTCAGATGCGCACGGGGATGCCGTTTTTGCGCAGATAGGCTTTCAAATCCAAAATATCGATCTCGTGGTAGTGGAACAGCGAGGCGGCAAGTGCCGCGTCGGCACCGCCCTCGGTGAGCGCTTCCTTGAAATGCTCCATCGTGCCCGCACCGCCCGAAGCGATGACGGGAACGGACACGGCATCGGCGATGGCGCGCGTCAAGAGAAGGTCGTAACCTGCCTTGGTGCCGTCGCCGTCCATGGAGGTCAGCAGGATCTCACCCGCACCCAGCTCCACGGCTTTTTTCGCCCACTCGACGGCGTCGAGACCGGTGTTCAGACGACCGCCGTGCTTGTACACGTCAAAGCCGCCGTCTTCGCGACGCTTTGCGTCGATGGCGACCACCACGCATTGACTGCCGAACTTTTCGGCGGCCTCGGAGATGAGCGCGGGGCGGTCGATGGCGGCGGAGTTGACGGAGACCTTGTCCGCTCCTGCGAGAAGCACACTGCGGAAATCCTCCACGGTGCGGATGCCGCCGCCCACCGTGAACGGGATGGACAACTGCTCCGCGACGCGCGCGGCGAGTGCCGTGACCGTTTCGCGTTGTTCGTTGGAGGCGGTGATGTCGAGAAATACGACCTCGTCCGCACCGGCGTCGGAATACGCCGCCGCCACTTCGACGGGGTCGCCCGCATCGCGCAGGGAGACGAAGTTGATACCCTTGACGACGCGACCGTCTTTGATGTCGAGACAGGGGATGATGCGCTTGGCGTACATATCAGCGGCCTCCTTTCTCGACGAAGCTCAGGTAGTTTTTCAAAATCTGTTCGCCGACCTTGCCCGATTTTTCGGGGTGGAACTGCGTGCCGAAGATGTGACCGCGTTGCACGCTTGAGCAAAAGTGCACACCGTATTCGGTGGTGGTCAGCACGTCTTCGGCACGGTCGGCAAAGCAGGCGTAGGAATGCACGAAATAGACATACGGCTCGTCGGGCAGGTCTCTCAGAAGCGGACTGTCCTTTTCGGCGCGGATGTCGTTCCAACCCATGTGGGGGATCTTGAGTCCGTCGACGTCGGGCAGACGGCGCACGTACCCCGGTACAAAGCCGAGACCGCGCACCCCTTCGCCTTCTTCACTGCCGTCAAACAGCGCTTGCATCCCGAGGCAAATGCCCAGAAGCGGCTGGCCGCTGTCGCGCGCGTGTTCGAGCGCGGGGAGCAATCCGCTGTTTTGAAGTGCGGTCATCGCGTCGGCGAACGCGCCGACACCCGGCAGGATGAGACCGTCCGCCGCCATCGCGTCCTCTGCGGAGCGCGTGACGAAGGTCGGGGCGGACAGGCGTTCAAACGCCAATTGTACACTGCGCAGATTGCCTGCGCCGTAGTCCAAAATCGCAATCATGGAACAAGGCTCCTTTAGCAATAAACATACATATAGGAAGTATAGCACATAAAGGCGAAGGCGGTCAACGCTTTTTGCAGAAAAAACCACACGTTGACAATTCCGCGCAAACTCGCTATACTGCTTGCGAAAGGCGGTGAGGGCGATGCGCGAAAAAACGTGCTGTTTCACGGGACATCGGCGCATGACGCGCGACGAACAGCGGCTGTGTGCCGAGCGACTCGACGCGGAGGTGCGCGCCCTCATTGCGGAGGGGATCTGCTATTTCGGGGTCGGCGGTGCCGTGGGGTTTGATGCCCTCGCCGCCGAGACGGTGTTGCGCCTGCGTCGGGAATTTCCCCACATTCGCTTGATCGTCGTGCTGGCGTGTGCGGATCAGGCGGAGCGCTGGAACGCGTTTGACCGCCGCCGCCACGAGGCGATCCTCGCCCGTGCGGACAAGGTGGTCTGCCTGCAAGAGCGGTACGCGGACGGCTGTATGCAAGCGCGCAATCGGCATCTGGTGGATCACAGCGGCGTGTGCGTCAGCTACCTGACCGACTACGACGGCGGCACGGGCTACACCGTCGGTTATGCCCGACGGCAGGGGGTGCGTGTGGTCTCGCTGGCGGAAAACGCATGAATTTTTCGGTGATTGCGAAAAAAGCGCAAAAAACCTCTTGACAAGGGGCGTGCTTTTCGTTATAATGGTCTGCGTCCCCGATAAAAAGGACAATATGGCGGTATAGCTCAGTTGGCTAGAGCATGCGGTTCATACCCGCAGTGTCGTTGGTTCGAATCCGACTACCGCTACCAAACACGGCCCGATGGTCAAGCGGTTAAGACACCGCCCTTTCACGGCGGTAACACGGGTTCGATTCCCGTTCGGGTCACCACAAAGCGCAATCGCGGCAATCGCCTCGGCGGCGCACATTTGCGCGTATAGCTCAGCTGGTTAGAGCGCCTGCTTCACACGCAGGAGGTCAGCGGTTCGAGTCCGTTTACGCGCACCAAAAGAAAAGACCACACCACACGGTGTGGTCTTTTCTTTTGGCTATGGAAGTCGGACGAGAACCGCGTGGCGGTGAGATAAGTGACGACCCAAGAGGGCAAGCCATCGGCGACGCCCGATTGGCTGTCGGAACTTATGCATGCGAACAATCCGCAAGGATTGTGAGTCGTAGTCCGTTTACGCGCACCAAAAAAGAAAGACACCCAAAAGGGTGTCTTTCTTTTTTGCTTTTGCCGTACGGACTCGAAAGCCCGTGAAGAAAACGTCACGGTGTGACGTTTTTAGGGCGTGGAGTTGATCTCTGCTACCGTTTTTACATGAACCAAAAGACGAGATGCCACCGCCTCCCTGAATGGCACTCGATAGGGTCGTCGGACGAGAACCGCGTGGCGGTGAGGTGTAGGGCACGACCTATGTGTCGTGCCTTATAGGCGGAACGGCACTTGAGGCCGTTCCCTTGTATAATAAAGTCAGCAACAAAGCAGAGGAAAACAATGGTATAATCAATGTGACAC
>JAFQFZ010000020.1 GCA_017398425.1 Clostridia bacterium
ATATCACCAACAGAAAAACTGATGATATAACTCCACGTTCCAAAAAAGAGTTTATTCCAAATACAGCACCAACTTATTTTGCAGATTTTGTCAATAACTCAACTAAGAAAGAGAATTTTCCTTTTTCCACTTTGGCAAAAAAGAGCTTATTCGTGATGGCGAAACGCTTGGCAAGCTGATGCCCACTGGAATAGCAAAAAGATGGCAATTTATTCTTGATAAATAATTAGTCAAATTCCAATTTGTCTAACTCCTTTTACGAGGGTTGCATTTTTCTCACCGAGGGTTGCAGCTCCAATGCAACCATATGAAACCGTATCATTATTATCAAACTCATTCAAGTCATGCCACCCCTCTTAGGGGTGGTCATGACTTACAATTTTATGAATCTATGATACGATTAGACAAAAACTTGAATTTGACGAGGAGGTACTATGGACTATCAGGCTAAGTTGAATGAATATCTTCAAGCAATCGTTGGAGAACAATTAGATGCATTAAATATGGCATGTGAAATGATGATGTTCAGCTTTGGGAAATATGAACTCCACGCCCAATGCTTTACTCGCATTATTTGCAAGAATGATGTTCTTGTAACAACTTTGGATTACCAAAGTTGGGACGGTGAAGCAGAAGAAAATAATGATGAATGGTATTTTGTTGAAAAAAACAGAGATAAAATAGTTGGCGGCACGGTAACCTCTGTAAATGTCAATGCTCTGCACGATATCACCATTGTTTTGGACAACAGTATAAGTATCGAACTGTTTGTAAAGAATGGCTATCAACATTTTGACGATGAACAAGAACAATGGGTGTTTTTCAAGCATCATGACCATTCCTATCCGTTTATTACCGTGTACAATAAATCAGTTGACATTGCGGTAGATTGGTAATTGTACCAGTTAGTCAAATTCCAATTTGTCTAACTCCTTTTACGAGGGTTGCATTTTTCTCACCGAGGGTTGCAGCTCCAATGCAACCCTAATGCAACCGTATGAAACCGTATCATTATTATCAAACCACCAAACAATGCCACATTTTGTCTTCGGACAAAATGTGGCATTGTTCACTAAATCCGTCCTTCAGACGGATGAAATCACTCCGTGATGAAATCCGACTTCGTCGGGCGAAAAGGACGGATTTCATTTCATCTGCAAAGCAGATTTCATCCGAACGGAGTGAGGATTTCATCGTGCGGAGCACGATTTCATTGAAACATATAATTATATATGATATAATTCATTGGATAACTCTATTATCGTAATATTTATCCCAAGAAACGGAGGTGTGTGGCATGAAGTATTCAGAAGAACTTCTTTGGATTTTGGATAAACCGGGAACAACACTCCACGATCAGGATGAAGCATTTCAAGAGAATATTGCATTTGTGCATTCACTTGGCCTAAAATGCGACTGTGTTGGTTGGTGTGAAATGGATTTGTCTAATCCTCGGACACCGGAGATCCTTAGCAGGATATCCGCATTCTGTAAAGAAAATGGACGGAAAGCAAGAGGTTTGTATACACGAAAATATGTAGAGGTCGAGAGCGACTGGTATGAGTTAGTTCCTACTTATTTTAAAGACAACACACCCTGTGACAGAATCAAAACTGTTACCGACGAAAACAAGAAGATATACACGAGTGTCATCCGTGCTTTTCATGAATTGAGCCTATCTCCCAAAGAATGGGGAGAAGATATCTATGTTCCGGAACGATTCCGCAACTTTTGTATCCAAAACAGTATGGATGATTTAGACTTTTGTTGGGCAAAGGACATAGGCAAATATGAAGCTGAGCAATACTTCCATGTATATGGGAAGCGGTTGGTTCCGCAAATTGCTATTGACTATGACCTTGAAAAATCGAATATCAAGTTGATTTCCGCAGCAGGTGGATGGCTGCCGGAAATTGCAAATGTTTTCCACGAACTGCAGCAGGTCAATTTGCAGGATTGCTATTTAGCAGACGATTTACCCGATAGCGGAATTGCCTATGTGTATATCCCTCGTACATTCTCCGGCGTTGGTCGTCATACCATTTTGCTTCACAAAGACATTGTGCAATCTTTATGGAAGCAGAAAATCCTGCCTTTAAGCGCCTTAAAACCGGCAGCAGTTGTTAAATCGCTGCCCGGAGGGTATTCTTTGAAACCTACTCAAGTGATTGAGCGGCCAACCGGTCAATTTATGTCTATGATGCTCATGGAGTATGAAAAACTGAAAAACACAGCTCGTCCGATCCGGATGGTATCCGAAAAAGATGCATTAAAAATGCTCAAACTTGCCAAGAAGGAGAGCAAAGAGGATTTTCAAAAAGGATTACCAAAGACGAAAAACGAAACTCTGCAAAACACAGCCTATCATGTTTTGATGCCATATTATAGTGTCACTGACGGCTGTTTCCTTTCAGATGAATACGAGTTCCTTTCGGCTATGAAAGCTATGAAAGAAAATGAGGAATTCCAAAAAAGTCTGTCAAAAGAGGAATTATTGGATGCCAAGCCGGAGGGGATTGTGATTGGCCGATGCCCTGATGGGGATGCTATTTTGCTATGCAATGACGGTAAGGTTGTTCGCTTTAGCCATGAAGAACCCGTTGCAGTGGAACAATGGCCAACCTTGGCACAATTCTTTGTCGATGCCATCAATGAATAACGCCAATCAGTTAGACAAATCCAAATTTGTCGGCCGGTTGCATCCACTCCCGCGGTTTCATTTCAGTGCAACTTTTGCAACCGGGTGCAACCCGTATCAAAAATAGCGTTATAATTCAAATGTGAAAAGAGCATCCGCAAGGATGCTCTTTTTTCATGCTTGTTCTTACCGTCCGCGGTATTCCGCTTTCAACACGTTCGCCATGTCTTCGGGCGATTCTCGGCAATCGTTTGCCAACCATAGCTTGATGATCGCGTTCAGTCCGTTTCTGAAAAATTCAATGTGATAGGTAAGGTTGGCGTTCAGGTTTTCTTGTTCGGCTCGTTTGGCGTCGTATGCGGACAATAAATGTTTGTCGTCGTAACACAGCTTGAAATACGTTTTGTAGAAAATTTGATTTTCCTTTATGTGTTTGAACATCTTCAGCGCGCCGGTGCGCTCGTGAAAATAATCATAGTCGGCAAACAGATCGCTGAATTCGCGTTCGAGAGATTCTCTGGTCTTGTCGGCAAGATCCAATATATCGATGTAGTTGGCGTAGAAGGTGCTGCGGTTCAGTCCCGCTTTTTTGATGAGATCCGAAACGGTAATATCTTTGATCTCGCGGGTTTGCAACAGTTCCACAAACGCCCGCTCGATCTTTTTTTGCGACTCGCGTCGCCGTTTGTTGTTCTTTGTGTTCATAGGGTGTCCTCTTCATTATTCCGACAGATGTCGTTTGATTGCTGATTGTTTTCGTATCATAAAACAAGTATACTATACGTGTAATAAAAAAACAAGTGTCGGTTTAATGAAAGGAGAACGTAAAAATGAAGAAGAGCAGTTTTGTGGCGTTGGTGGCGGGAACGGTGAGCGGTGTGCTGTTTGCACTGGGTATGTGCATGGCGCTTCTTCCCGAATGGAATGCGTTTACGGAAGGTGTCATTTTCGGTTCCGTCGGTATCGTGCTCGGCATAGCTACCGCCCTTGTTTGGTGTAAGATGGAACATAAGACACTGCCGAAATGGAGCGGCAAGGTGGTGCTTCGAACCGTATATGCCGTCGTTTCCGCTTTGGTGCTGGGCGTCGGTATGTGTCTTTGCCTTGTGTGGAATCAAATCGTGTGGGGCACGCTGGTCGGGTTGCTCGGTATCGTTATGCTGATCGCGCTCATCCCGATGATCAAGGGCATCAAATGAACGTGTTTCACCTTGTAAGAAACCCGTATATACCGTTTGCGTTCAACGCAACGTATGCGCTTGGGAACGGTGTGATCGGGTTTTTGACCCATTCCTGGTGGTTTATCACGGTAGGGGCGTATCATGCGGTGTTGGCCGTTGCCAGATTTTCGGTGATGCAGGTCCATCGAAAAGCCAAAGGAGATCGCGATGTTGAGCGGTTTGCACGCCGCATGACAGGGGGCCTGTTGGTCGTGCTGTCGTTTTGCATCGTAGGTATGACCATCTTGTCTGCCGTAAAAGACCGAGGGACGGCCTTTCACGAAATCGTTATGATCACCATTGCCGCCTATACGTTTACAAAGATCACCTTGGCGATCGTCGGCGTGGTGAAAGCCGGCGGGTGTGCGTCTTCGACAGCTAAGACGCTTCGCAATATTTCGCTTGCGGATGCGTGTGTTTCCGTTTACACGATGCAACGATCCATGCTGGTGTCTTTCGGCGGGATGGATGCAACGGGGATCGTGCTGTTGAACCTATGTACGGGAATCGCGGTGTGGATCGTTGTACTGCTTTTGGGGATTTATCTGATCGGAGGAAAATATACCGATATGGCAAAAGCGAACATAGCAAAGGCAAACCAAAAAATAGCCGAAGCGGTGACCGGCGGTTACAAGAAAATTGAAAACGGGGTAGTCAGCGGTTATAAAAAAATCGAGCAAGGTGTTGTCAAAGGCTACACGAAAATCGAGGATAGATTCGTGGATGCCTACCTTACGAAAGACGGAGAAACCGTGGAAGAAGCCAAAGAAAGACTCAAACGCAAGAAATAAATACGGCGTTCGAACGGACAAGCGGAGCGTGCCTTCGCTTGTTCTTTTTTTATAACAGCGGGGAGAGAATGCATCGTTGCAAACCAACCGTGAGTATGCTACAATAAAAAATATATATCGTGTGTACTCTTCATATGTTACGAAAAGGATGATGCTCAAATGGAACAGGAGTTTTCGCCGATTTCCGTTCATGTGGACGGAACGAATATCTCGCGCGGTGCCGATCGGGCGATCGTCTATACGACGAGTTACGGTGCGTCCACCGCCACGAATGAATACGGCTACGAGATCACCGTGCAGGACGGCGTGATCACGCGCCTCGGCGGCAACGATTCCGCCATCCCCGAAAACGGATTTGTCCTCTCGCTTCACGGATGCGTGATGACGGATCTGCGCGCGCGCATCACCAAAGGCATGACGGTCGCGCTCGCGGCCGATACGGTGGAATTTGCCTACACCGCCGAAGGACTGAAGCGCGCCGTTGCTCATGCCGTCGACTGTGCCAAACAGCAGATCGACGCGGCGAAGGCGGCGTTTGTGTACGCCGATTACGCGAAAGCACAAGAAGCGCTGGAGGCCATCGTGCAAAGCGGCAACACCGTCTCGGTCGATTCCGTTCCGAGCGTTCTCAGGTTGCTCGAAGATGTGGATGCGCTTTGCCGCACGCTGTGCGACAGCGTTCCCGTGCAGTACCGCGGCGTGTGGATCCGTCCGTCGCAAAAGAACCCCGAAGAGGTGAAAGAGTATATCCGCACGTTGCACGAGGCGCGCATCAACTTTGTGTGCGTCGAAGGCTGGTTTGCCAACGGCATGATCATGGCACTTCCCGAGGGAAGCTTGTTTGCGCCGCATCCGCAGTTCGACTACGATGTACTCAAAGCGTACGTGGACGCGTGCCACGCCTACGGCATGGAATGCCACCTCTGGATGCCGATTTTGAATGTCGGCAGCTTTTACGACCCGGGACATGAGCTGACGCTCGCGGGACGCAAGCCTGAGTGGATGTCGCTGGACAACCACGGCTCGCCGCGCAATCCGAACGGCTTCATGATGATCGATCCCGCCAACGAAGACGCGTGCGCGTATTTGCTGGATTTCTATCGTTACATCGTCACCACCTACGACATCGACGGCTTTGAGGTGGACTACATCCGCTATTATGCGGCGTCCGACGACGCAGATTACGGTTACACCGAAGCGGCGTTCGCGGGCTTTGAAAAGGCGTACGGTTACGGCGTGACTCCCGCTTATGATCCCCAAGCGCCCTACTGGGAGGATTGGTGCCAATATCGCCGCGATTGCGTGACGCGCCTGGTCAAAAACATCCGCACCATGATCGACAGCGTCGCACCGCAGGTGTTGCTTTCCGCTGACGTTGCGTTCCCGTTTTCGCACGCGTTACACGCGGTGTATCAGGATTTCCCCTCGTGGTTGAAGGATGGGGTGCTTGACCTTCTTCATCCGATGGCGTACGGCGACGGCTACGAAAGCGACATCCGCAAGGCGGTCGCGTTGGCAGGTGACCGATGCATGGTCGTGACGGGACTCGGCGCACAGGGCGATCTCTTGCGTACCGAGGAGCTCGAACGCCAAACGCGCGAAAACGCCGTGTACGGCGCGTACGGCGAATGCTTCTTTGAAGCGGCGGCGTATTTTTATAAGCATCTGCCGCCGGCGGTGATGGAAACCGCCTATCGCCGCGAAGCGATCACGCCGTTTTATGATATGTCTGCCGCCGTTTCGACGGCACTTCGCTATATGCTTGAGCGTATCGACGAGGTCATCCTTCCGCAAGGCGGCATGAGCGACGCGGAAGTTACGGCGGTCAAACAGGCCGTGGCCTCGTTGCCCGAGACCCCGTCGCCTGCCGATTTGGATGCAGTGCGCAACGCCGTGCAGAACGTGAACGATCCGAGCGCAAAGCGCGTGCTGGAGCGCGATCTCTACCGCGCCGCACACATCCTTTGCGTCAAGCACCGTGTGCCGTTCGGCGAGTAATTCCGTCTTTTTGTTGACAAAACAACATTTTGCGGTATAATAGCCGAGAAGCAATTGTAAAAGGAGCGAGCACGATGAAGCTCTTGAAACGAATAACGGCAGCGGTTGCGATCCTGGCGATGGTGTTGCTGGCCGTGCGACCGTCGGTTATCGACGCACCGTCGGCGGTCGTGAGACCGACCGCCGCAACGCCGTCGACCAACACCGAGACGGAGACAACGCGCCCGACGGCGATGTCGCTGTTGATGAATGAGGCGGGAGAAACCGCCGAACCTATGATGCCGCAGGAAGTGCCGATCGTTCACGAAGCCGAGACCGAGACGGTCACCGTTACCGCTGAAAGCAAGGCGGAAACGGAGCTTTGTGTGACCCCTTCTGCCGTCGGGAGTTTGTTTCCCGATACCATGGCAGGATGTTTGAGTCAGGCCTATGACGTGGAGGCGATCGGAGAGTTTGAAGCGGCGACGTTGTCGTTCCCGCTTCCGCTCAACACAGGTTACACGGAACCCACGGTATATTATTTCAGCGAGCGGGAGCAGACGCTCACGCCGCTGGAAACGGCGGTGGTCGGGCAGACGGCTACCGCCACCGTGACCGAAGAAGCCACCTACATTTTGCTTGACCGCGTGGTGTATGAAGGATCGTGGATGTGGGAAGAGGAGTGGGGATTGTCCGACGTATATGACACCGCGGAAGTGGTGTTCGTGACGGACGATTCGGGGAGCATGCGCAAAACCGATCCTGCGAATCGGCGTCTGGCGTTTGCGGCGGATTGCATCGAGCGACTGCCGCAAAACAGCCGCGTCGGCGTGGTGCGCTTTGCGAGCCGCGCGCAGATCCTCACCCCCGCATTGACCGAGCCTGCTGAAGCGGCGACGTATTTTTGCGATACCTATTTCCGATCCGACGGCGGTACTTCCATGTTCACGGCGATCCGCTCGGGTTTGTCGCTTTATACCGATTCGCCGCACACGCAAAAGGTGATGATCGTGCTCACCGACGGACTGTCGGTGGATACATTTGATTACGACGCGATCGTCCGCACGATCGCTGAGCGCGGTGTGCGCGTGTTTATGATCGGTTACGACGAGATCCCGCATTACACTTCAAAAACCCCCGAGGCCTTCACAGCGGATGTGGGCGGCACCTATTATTCCGCCGCCGACCCTTCGGCGATGGAAGCGTCCTATGTCGATGTCAGCCGACGGATCGATCTGAGCCTTGACACGGATGGGGACACCATTCCGGATTATTACGAAGATCACAATGTGGCGTTCAACGGATTGCACGTTCCGCTTGACAAAACCAAAACCGATACCGATGAGGACGGCATTCCCGACAACCAAGAGGTATCCGTCACGTTGGTGTACAACGAGGACGGTTCGAAGGCGTATGTCAAGGGTGTACTGCTGTCCGATCCGACGGCGGTGGACGGGGATGGCGACGGTACGCCGGATGCCGAGGACAGCGCCCCGTTTGATAACGCGTTCAGCGGCACGTTGACCAGCAAATATTCCACCGGCAACGTCGCGTTTCGGGTGGATTTCTCGCGTTTCCTTGGGGATAACACCGTCTACGACCCCATGATCGGCAAGTTGTCTTCGGTGCTGTCAGCGGTGGCGTATGAAGACGGCGGCCTGTCCGTCTCGGACACCGACGGTACGCGCAAGCTGACAACCTACAGCGTCGCGGACGTCATGTCCTATTTCGGTATGGCGAATGCCGAGAATACGCATTTGAACGAACTCTATGACGATAACCACATATCCGAGGTGACGATCAGCCACCGTAATCTTGTTGCCGACGGTGAGGTGAAAACACTCCTCGCGGTCGTGGTGCGCGGCACCAACGGTACGATCGAAGAATGGTCGAGCAACTTCGATATCGGCGATCTTTCCAAAGACACCTCCGATGACGATTGGGTCAACGTAAACCGCCACAAAGGATTTGATGTGACCGCCACGCGTATTCGGCGTGTGCTTTCGGCGTACATCGAAGCGCATCGCCTGCATCCCGCATCGATCACCTACTGGGTGACGGGACACTCACGCGGCGCGGCGGTGGCCAACATCCTCGGTGCCGATTTGGAAAGGGAGGGCAAACGCACCTTTGTGTATACGTTTGCCGCCCCCGCTACGACGCTCGATGCCGACACGGCATCCTATCGCACCATCTTCAACATCATCAACGAGGATGATTTTGTTCCGTGTCTGCCCATCGAATCGTGGGGGTACCACCGTTACGGTCGCTCCACACAGAATGTCAGTGTGGATGCAAGCTACGAAAAAGCGTGGGAGAAGTTCACCGGCATCTCGTCGTACAAAACGGGCGCGAACAACATGGACGCGCGCGTGCAGACCATCGGCAAGATTTTGGCTGAAGGGAGCGATCCGCGTGTGGATTGCTATCGCTACACCTGCTCCTGCCACGGCGACGGAACCAACGATACCATCACCATCACCAACAACGGCATGAGTGAAGAAAGCCGCGAAAAAGCCATCGCCAAGATTCCGCAAAATGCGTTGTCGGTGTGCACGATCACGCGCTACGAAGGCGGTTTGATCAGCGGATGGGATTTTGATGTGTGTCAGACCCCGGCATATTTCATGCAACTGATGGCGGCGTTTATGGCCAAGGAGATCGACGCCTATCGTTTTGCGGTGGAGCTCAACATCGCCGACCGTTATGAAAACGCCAAATCGGCGATCGTCGGTGTCGGGTTGCAGGGGGCGGAGCATCCGCACTACGCGGAAACGTATTACTTCCTGACCGACTATGTCACAGCGGAACAATTTGAATAACGAACATAAGAAAAGAGAGCAGTTCAGTGTGAACTGCTCTCTTTTTACTTTGTGCGGTTTATTGGAATGTCAGCCACGCTTCGCAAGCGGAGGTCATGTCCTTCTTCGCAACGGTAGCGTCACGGGTCGAATCCACGGTGAACGACTGATGGCTGTAGAAGCCGATGCCGTCCCAACCGAGCGATTTTGCCATGGTGATCTGACGCGCCATCATGTTGCTGTTGTTGAGCCACTCGGTGCGCGCGTTGGTGCCCGCCCACGTGTCATCCTTCAAACCGGTCTTGTACAGCGCCAAACCCGCAATCATCTGTACACTGTCGCGGCGAGGCAGTGCGTCCCAATCTTTGATGCACTGCTCATACGGGGTGGACGCATGATTGAAGCCGACGTAAAGCTGGGGGGCGAGGTAGTCGACGTAGCCGGGATATTTCGCCCAGTGTGCCGCGTCGGCATACATCTGGTCGTAGTTGGCGGTGAAGTTGCAGCTCGGGCTGATGCCGAAGACGCAATTCGGTTTGGTGTGGCACACGTCATAGACGGAGGCAACCAGCTCGTTGACCACACTGCGGCGCCAGTCAGCGACACCGAGCGTGCCGCCGTTGTTTTTGTAGGTGTTGTAGTCCGATTGCTCAAACGAGGAAACGGCAGTGGCGCTGACCGAGTTCTTCGGATAGAAGTAGTCGTCAAACTGCACACCGTCCACGTCGTAGTTGTCGACGATCTCCTTCACGCCGTTGACCACCAACTTTTGCACGTCCTTGTTGCTGGGAACGTAGTAATAGCGGTTCTCAAACAGGAAGGTCGCGTTGACCTTGGCGCGGGATGCGTCGGTACCGATGCGGTAGGGGTTGATCCATGCTTCGATCTTCATACCCTTGGCGTGGGCCAGCTCCACCGCCACAGCGAGCGGATCAAAGCCTTGGTTCAGCAGGCTCGCGGCTTTCGGGTTCGCGTTGAAGTAGGACGATTTGTAGTAAGCGTCGCTGTTGGCGCGCACATGGAAGTAGATGGTGTTCGCGCCCTTCGCCTTGCAATCGTCAAAGCAAGCGTTGATCGCGGCGCGTGCGTTGGCGGCGGTCTTGTTGTAGATCATCTCTTCGACTTCCATGTAGGGGATCCAGAAGCCGCGCACCGCTTCTTTTTCCACCTTCTCGTTGAGGAGGTAGGTCAGAATGTTGCGCGCGTCGGTCGTCGCGATCGCGCCGTTGCCGTCAAAGTCACCGACGGTCTTTTGCGCGGATGTCCAAGCGCCGCCGACGGCGATGTTTTGCAGATAGACGCGCACGTCGCTCGTGGACAACTCGCGGTCACCGTCGATGTCTCCGATGAGGGAGGGGGCAGCACTGACGGTGGAAGCAGACATGGTGCCGACGAACACAGAGACCAGCAGGATGATGCTCATCAGCAGGGAAATACAGCGTTTCATTGGAGGATCTTCCTTTCTGAATTGTAGCTTCTGTCGTTCATTATAAAGCAAACGCCACACGGCTGTCAACCGGTTACTGCTCTACTGCGATACGGCGGATGCACACGACCTTCGGATGTTGCACCGTAATGGTGTGCTCGCCGTCGCCGTTGATGAGACACAGGCGCTCGACGGTGACAGTGCCGCCGCCGACCGAAAAGGTCACAGGGGCGTCGTCGATACGCACGGTGACGGTCGTTTGCGCGAGGGGCGCGGTGTGGCTTTTGAGTGTGATTTTGAGCCGTGCCGCGCCGTCTTGCAACGCCGCCGTGTATGCGGTGCCGGGGACGGGTTTGCGAATGGTCGCCACCTCGACCGTGTCGTCTTTGATCGGGGTGGTGTGCGTCACGGTGTGGGGGGAAAGGGTGTTTTTGAAGGTGACGGAATCAAGGATCCAACGGCAGATCACCGCGGCGCGCTCTTGCAATTCGCCGCGCGTGATATATCCTTTTTTTAATCCTTTCAGGATGCTCCGCGAGCGCAAGGCGGCGTTGAAACACACCATATATACGTCACCTTTGGCGCGAATCATGGCTTGCAGTTTGGTACGACTGCGACGAGCATGGCGATGCAGGTTGCAACACGCCCACCAGTCGGTCATCACCAGTCCGTCAAATCCCCACTCGTCACGAAGCACGGTGGCAATGATGTCGTAGTTGGACGCCGAGCAGAAGCCGTTGACGGGGTTGTACGCGGTCATGACCGCCACGCGTTCCCCTTCCTTGACGGCAATTTCGAACGGCTTTAAATACAGTTCGCGGAGCGCACGTTCGGAGACGATCGCTTCGGTGCGGTGCCGCGCGGTTTCCTGATTGTTACAGCACAGATGCTTGATGGTGGCGTAGGCGCCGTGTGCGGCAACGCCTTTGGTGACGGCGACCGCGATTTTTCCCGACAGCAGCGGATCTTCCGAGAAATATTCAAAGTTGCGCCCGCACAGCGGGTGACGGTGCAGGTTGATGCCGGGACCGAGCAAGGCATCGATCGCGTGGGCTTTGAGCTCGGCACCGATGTGGGTGTATACCTCTTTTACAAGAGCGGTGTCCCATGTGCAGGCAAGCAATGTGCCGTTCGGGATGGAGCTTGCCTTGGTGCCGTCGTCGAGCCGCAGTCCCGACGGACCGTCGGTCACCGCACAGACGGGGATCCCGAATGAGGCAAGCGAGGCGGTCTGACCTCCGAGCGCACCGCCCGTACCGGGGGTGGCTTTCGGACTGTTCATGCCTTCGCCGCAACACAGCGCCGCCAAATCCGCATCAGAGAACTGCGCTAAAAATGCGTCGAGTGTGTGCGCCTTTCGGTATACATCTGCCAGAGTGATGCCGCGATCCTCGGTCGGTTCGAGCGGTGCCGGACGCTTGTGGGCGACGCGCGTTTCCATATCGACGTGAGGAATGGGGACAGCTGCTTTGGCGGTGCGCCGCTCGCCATCTACTTCCACAGCGACCGTGCGCTCAAAACGATCGGTCGGCGGAAGGATCGGTTGCATCGTGCGAACGACGCGCAAGGCGTCGAGTGTATACGTGTACACGGAGGAAGCCGAACGCACGTCACTGCCGACGTAGATTTCGTAGCTGCCTTCCTCCAGCACATAGGAGGACGGATGTCCCGTCACGCCGCCGTCGTCGTCGTAGGAAGCCATCGCATCGAGCGGAAAGGACATCGTCAGCGTTTGGCTTTCGTTCGGCGCGAGTTCCTTGGTCTTGGCAAAGGCGACCAGTTGTCGCGACGGTGTGCCGAGCTTCCCGCACGGCGCTTGAAAATACACCTGTATGACCTCTTTGCCGAGGCGGTCGCCGACGTTTGTGACGGTGCAGGAGACGGTAAACAGACCCTCGCGGAACGATATGCTCGCGTGCTGTTCAAAGGATGTGTAGCTCAGTCCGAAACCGAAGGGAAACTGCACCGCGTCTTTTTGAAATGTTTCAAAGTAGCGATAACCGACGTAAATATCTTCACGATACCGGTTTTTGCGCTTGTGTCCGAAATCGGCAAAAGCGGGGTGATCCTCCAAACGGAACGCGATGGTGTCGGTGAGCTTGCCGCAGGGGACTTGTCGTCCCGTCAACAGATCGGCCAGGGCATCGGCACCTGCCATGCCGCCTTGCCAAACGTAAAGTAAGGAGGAGACGGGATAGCGCTCCAAAAACGAGGTGTCGATGACGTTACCGACGTTGAGAACGACGGCAACACGGTCAAAATGTGCCGTTGTCAGCGAAAGCAGGCGCTCCTCCTCAGCAGTCAAGCGGTAGCTTCCGGGCGGTCGGCATTGTCGTGGTCTTCGCCGGCGGTACGTGCCAGCACCACAAGCGCCGCGTCGTTGCGCGCGGCGGTCTCGCGGACGGTTTGTTCCTCGAGCGGCATTTCTTCTTGAAACCACGGTTCACCGCCCCAACGACCGCCGCCGTCGTTGAAGGGATGTCGTTTCACCCAATCGCGGTATTGCGCGGCAAGGATAGGGTCGATCTGCAGAGCGGGGTCTTGTTCAAGCGATTCGATGGTGCACGGTTCTTTGTCGATGTGCACCATGCCGCCCGAGCCCGTGCCGCTTTTGTAGTAGAAGGTTTGCGCGCGCCCGAAGACCGCCAATTTGGTGCCGCGGGCAAACGGCAGGCAGGCGTTGTCGTTCTTCAGCAGAACGGCGCCTTCGGCGGCCGCGCGGCGACAGAGTGCGTACATCTCCATGGCGAGCTCCTTTCGTTAATGGGGAATATCCGTCCCGACAAAGCCGATCGTTTTGAAATCCTCGGGGTTGTGACGGACGATATAATCTATGTAAGAATCGATCAAGCGGGCAGTCAGGAGATACCCTGCCGGACTCATATGACCGTGCAGATAATAGTGTTCCCGAAACCGCGCGTCGTACGCGGGTGCGTATTCGTACAAGTCGATAAGATAGGTGTGCTTGAAGCATTCGGTCATGTCTGAAAGCAGATCTCTCATGCGCGGGGCGACCTCGGCCGCGAGCGGGTCGTCGCTTTTCGGAATGGTCACAAGGAAGAACGGCGCTTCGGGAGCCAGGCGGCGATAACGACTGAGGATGGCCGCGTAGTATCCTGCGAAGGTGGGGCGGTTGTTTTCGGGATGCTCGGGGTCGATGTCGTCGATCGAACCGAGATCGATGCGGTGGTTGAGCAGGTCGTTGACACCGAGCGCCACCACATACGCTTGGCACGCTTTGTCGGCATCCCAATACCCTTGCTCCTCGGCAAAGCTCTCGACGTATTCTTTCGCGGTCATGCCACCGCGCGAGAAGTTCAGGGCGGTCAGCCCGTTCTTGCGAGCAAGGAACTGCCCCCACGAATACGGATACATATCGTGGTAATGCGGTGTGCCGTCTTCGTCGCGCGTCTCAAACTCGCCGGAAGACAGGCTGTCCCCGATGAACGCCACGGTGCGAAAAAGCGACGTGTGACTATATCCGTCGACCAAGCGGTCAAGCGGCTTTTCGTCACGCTGCGGGTATAAAACGGTATTCCAATCCATAGCACGTTCTCCTTATAGTACATAATACCTAAATTTTATCACAAGACGTCAAAGAGCGCAAGAGATGAAAAAACGACCGCATCCGAAGATGCGGTCGCTTCAGCGTGCTTTTTTACAGGAGACCGAGATAGGTTTTGAGCAAAAGACGGGCATCGTCGGTGTCCACTTGACCGTTGCCGTTGAAGTCCGCCGCCGCCACTTGCTTGTCGGTGAGGTCGGCTTTGCCGATGGCGTTGCGCAGAAGGAGGCGCACGTCGCGGCTGTTGATCGCGCCGTCGTCGTTGACGTCGCCGGGGTTCAAGGTGTTGCGGATGTCAAATTCGCGCACCGTGATTTTGGAACCGGTGCCGGCACTGCCGACCGCGAACAGCATCACTTTGGTCAGCTCAAAGCCGCCTTCCTTGATGGCGGACACGGGGATGAAGCCCTTGAAGGTCTTGCCGTTGCCGACAATGTCATCGCCGTTTGCATCCAGGCTGTCGGGGGCAATGAGTTTGTTGAGGATGAATTCCTCACCGTCCACCGTCAAACGCACCGAGGTCGAGCCGTTGACCGTGAGGTCGAAATAGAGACGCGCGTCGGCGGGTACGTTCATCTCGCAGCTGAACGATGCCGAGGGCCATTGGTTGTTCGTGTTGTTCAGAACCAACGCGCCGCTTTCGTCGTTGGTGGCTTGCATGATGGAGGTGTTGTAGGTCCAGTCCTTCACGTTCAGCGAAATGTAATCCTTCGGCGTAATCGCGGTGGTTTTGCCCATCGCCGTCAAGAGGTCCATGCGTGCGCGCAGGAAGTCGTTGGTCATGGCGGTCTTGTCATTCAAAACCGCTTCCGCCTTTTGGATCGCCAGGTTGACAAGCGTTTGTTGGGTCGAGGGGTAGGATGCGGATGCCGCTTCTGCCTTCAACGCGGTCAGCGCCTCCTTCGCGTCGGCGGAGGCGGTTGCGCTGTTGCGCTTGCAGATGAGAAGCGAGCTGGAAACGCCGCGATCGTAGGTGATTTTGTTTTCACCGTCGGTGTACATCGTCGACGAGCCGCCGCCGTCCAGGTTCACCGCATGCACGCAACCGAGCGAGATCATCAAATCGGCAAGCTCGGGGAGGGTGATGCCCTTGTTATAGGTAGGCGTATCGCCGCGACCGTCAACGACAATGAGCATCATCGTGCCGTCCGCCTTCATGCCGATGGCGGTGCGCTGTGCGCGCGTGGCGTAGATGTCACCCGCATTGGGGGTGTAGGGGGTGTTGTCCACACCGTCCACCACGATGGGATAGGTGGCGCCGGTGACGGAGGACGCGTTCTTCATGATCTCCTTCGCATCCGCGTTGAGCTCTTCGGCGTAGATCTGGCAGGTTTGACCGACCTTCAGATCGGCAAGCGCTTGGTAGTTTGCCGAACCGTTTTGCGCGTACAACACAAATTGGTTTTCGGTCATGGGGGTGGCATACGCATCGGTGTGGATCGACACCACACGGCCTTCCAGCACACCTTCCACCGTCAATTCGGTGCCGTTGAGCTTTTCAAACACCACTTCCACACCGGGTACGGCGTCGTGGGTGTAGGTGGCACCGCCGGTTTTATAGTCGAAGTAGCAGAACGGACTCCACCAGTTGGTACCGACGTAACGCTTGTTGATCGAGCCGATCACGGGGTCGCCGCTTTCGGCGTTGAGGATCTCTTTGCCCTCCACATAGAAGTGGTAGGCGATGCGCGATTTGACAAGTTTGTAGCTACCGTCGCTGTTGAACGCCAGGCACATAACGTCTTTGTATTCGCTGTCCGCGACGATCTCACCGTTGGTGATGAGACGGCTGTCGAGCGTACCCCAGTTTTCGGGGTTGGCCGAACCGAATTCGCCGTTGACCGCACCGATGACTTCGTAGCCTTCCGCTTCGGCGGCGGCAACGCTGTCCTTCACTTCGATACCGAAGCTGGGTTTGGCTTGGTACATGAGCGGGATATATTCCCCCTCGGTGGGGTTGAACTCGAGGGAGTACATGGTTTGACCGTAGGACTTCTTGTCGGTGTAGGTCGTTTTGGTGTATTCCACACCGTCGGCGACCTGCTCGGAAGACGATGTGACGATCGTGCCCATGTCGGTGTATTGACCGCCGATCTCAAATTGCAACGCCGAAGCGCTCAGCATACCGCCGAATAGCAACGCGCCGGTCGAAAGAACCGCCGTTGCACGGCGAAAAAGGGTATGTTTCATGTGGGAGCCTCCTTACATTTGGATATGTCTTTTATATCGTAGCACAAAATGGGCAAGGATTCAAGCGGAAAAGTGACACAGTTGTAAGAAAAATTGGGCAAAATGGCGGGGTTCTGTTGACCGCAGTTGAAAAAATCAGTATACTGTATATGAGACAAGCCGTTGCTCCTCGGCAGGCAGTCACAACGGTGAGGGGCAGTTTTTCGACGGCGATCTTCTAAAATCGATTGACAGATTGTTAAAAATTGGGTATACTGGTGGATGGTTTTTAAACAATATGGTGAAAAACGCGTTTTGACGTGAATGGAAAGGAAGGATACAGTATGAGACAGGCAAAAACGATTTCCAAAAAATTGCTGTCCGTGATGCTGGTGTTGTCGATGCTCGTGACGTTGTTCAGCGTGGCGATCCCGGCGACCACCTCGGCGTACACGGTGCAGCCGACGGCGCTCGTGCGTCAGAATTTGGCAAAGTGGAAAAACTATGTGTACGGTGATTCGCAAGGTACACTGTACCGCACCGGTTGCGGTATGTTTGCCATTGTCAATGCGGTCGGATATTTGACGGGCAACACGATGAGTGTGACGGAGGTGGCGTCGTGGGGTCACTCCATCGGCGGCTACAACCCCGGTAACACCCACGCCGGTACCTATCGCATGACCATCTACCCCCGCTTGCAGGCAAAGTACGGTGAGCGCTACGGCTTCACCGTCGATTGCGGCTCGTCGAAAGAGGGTTACTGGGCGGGGTCTTCCAGCTCGACGCTGAAGAACCACCTCAAGAACGGCGGTGTGGCGATCGGTCACGTGCCGGGTCACTTCATTGCCATCGTCGGCTACGATTCGTCGACGAACTATTTCCACGTTTACGACAGCTATCCGACTTCGGCGCGCGGCACCGGCAACGGTGATGCGTGGGTGTCGCAGTCGCATTTAGCGAGCGGCAAACTGAAGCTCGACTGGTTCTGCTTGCTGTCGCGCACGGGTACCGTCATCAACAATCAGGTGATGCAAAAGAATTACTCTGTCACGTTCGATTCGCGCGGCGGTTCGGCGGTTTCCAAGCAAACGGTCGAGGAAGGCAAATACGCCTCGAAACCCGCTGATCCCACGCGCCCCGGCTTTGAATTCTGCGGCTGGTACGATGAGAACGGCTATGAGTTCCTGTTTGACACCACGGCGATTTGGGACAACCGCTCGCTCCACGCGCTGTGGAAGGCCATCGAATGGCCGCAAACCACCGAATATATGCCGCAGTCGAACAACACGGCGGTCGATGCGTATGGACCGGGAGGTGACCACTATGTGTGGCCGTATTTCGATCCCTACAACGGCAGCGTGGTTCTCTACAAAGGCGGCGAGGGCTACGGTTGGCCGTCGGTGACGACCACCTACGAGACGAGCGTGGACCTCTCGAAGTATGCGTATATCAATGTGGTCGTGTCGGCGACGGCGCAGTTCAACGCGGAGATCACGTTCCTCGATGCCGATGCCAACGAACATGCGATCCGTCTGTCGCAGATCGTCAACGGCACCGATAATGACTTTGCACCGGGCGATTACGTTCTGCGCGGTAACATGGGCTATTTCCTCTACAGTCATTATTCCATGCCCACGAGCGGTGTGGTGAACATCAAGTCGATCCGCTACTATGCGATCGGCGAAATGGATCAGTATGTCATGCTCAACAACGTGTGTTTCACGGCGGTGCAGGATTTTGCCGATCCGATGATCCCCGAAACGCTCACGCAAACGCCGGTGGCCGGTGCGAGCGGTTCGTACTCCTACAAAAACGGCGAGCTGTATATCGAAGGCACGGGCGGCTATAACGTGACCTTCCGTCCGAACCTTTCGTTTGACCCGCGCTATCTGCCGTATTGGATCGTGGCGGCGAAAGCCAGCACGAACTTTGACATTTCGATGATCGTCACCACTTCGGAGGGGGATCGTCGCGTGTCGCTCGTGGACGACTATTACAATCAGCTCGGCTTCACCGAATACCCCGAGCTCGGTTTGAAGGACGGTCAATACACCCGTGCGTTCAACATTCTCGGCATGTACGAGTGGAACAACGTGATGCCCGCAGACGGCATCAGCGTCATCAAAGAGCTGTCGGTGGAACTGCGCGGCAACGGCAACGTCACCTTGAGCGCCGCCCAGATGAGCAACGCCCCCGTTGTCAACTACTTTACCGACGACGTCACGAAGAGCGATTCGTGGATGGGCAACATCCAAATCGACAACGACACCTACCGACTCGACGAGACGACCGACGTGATCGTGGCACCGCAGGCGGTTTCCGTGGGCGACGCAAAGAACGGCATGAACAACGGTCAGTATGTCCGCTTCTTTGACGGCGAGACGGAGCTGACCGATGCGGCGAGCATCAAGACGGGATTGATCGTCCGCGTGATGAACGGCGATAAGCTCCTGTCGGAGTATGCGTTGGCGGTGCGCGGCGACGTGGACGGCAACGGTGTTCCCAACACGGGCGACGTTCGCAAACTGCTCGTCGGTGTGATCGACGGTAAGGATTTTGCCGTTTCGCAAATCGTGGCCGGAGACATCAACGGCGACGGCGCGGTTGCGACGGACGATGCGCGCGATCTGCTGCTCAGCCAAATCTCTTAATACAGACAACAAAAAATCTCGGAAGACCTTGTGTCTTCCGAGATTTTTTTGTTCAATACGAATCGACCAAACGAAGAGCCGCTTCCAGTCCGTCTTGCAGGCTGGCGGGTTCGATGTATTCGCCGACGGTGTGCGCACCGCCACCGTGCAAAAAGCCGACGCAGATCGACGGAATACCCATCGACAGCGGGATGTTACAGTCGGTGGAGGCGGGGTAGCGCTTGAGAGGCGGCAGTGGGGCAAACGCCGCTTCGGCACGGGCGATCAACGCGTCCCATGCGGCACGGTCGACGCCTTCGGCGCACGGACGCTGACCGATGTCGGTCACGGTCACCTCGGCGCGCGAACGGAAACGGTCGATCACCTGCTCGAACCGTTCGCTCATATACCGCAGGTTGTCGGCGTGATCGGCGCGGAATTCGTACATCAGCTCGCAATGCGCGGCGATGCTGTTGACCGTCGTGCCGCCCTCGATGTGACCGAAGTTGAAGGTGGTGATGTGTTCGCTCGGAAGCGGGATCGCCGACAGGGCGGTGATGAGTTCTCCCGCCACGGCGATGGCGTTTTCGTTGCCGAAATCGCGGAAGGAATGTCCGCCTGTTACGTCGACGGCAATGAGGAAGCGCTTTGAGCCGACGGCGTTGTCGTTGAGGGTGTCAAGATAGCCGTCGAACGTGATCATCTCACGCACGCGGTCGCCGTAGCGCTCCATCAGCGCTTTGCAACCCTTGAGGTTGCCTTGTCCTTCTTCGCCGGCATTGGCGGCGATCACAAAGGACACACCGCGCTCTTTCGGGTGAGACTGCAGATAGCTTGCGCAGAACAACAACACGGCCAAATTGGCGGTATCGTCCCCGATACCGGGGCAGTACCAGCGATGGTTCTCTTTCTTCACGAACAGCGGTGTTTGGCGATCGAACACGATATCCGTATGCGCCATCAACAGGACGATGGGGTTTTGTTCTGTGTCGCCGATCTCGACGACGGCGTTGAGCGCATCGTCGATGTAGGCGGAGTCGTTGACGTGTCGACGCATCCAGTCGCGGCAAAACACCGCGCGGTCTTGCTCTTCTCCCGAAGGCGCCGCGATCACGGCGAGTTCTTCAAGAAGCGTGAGCAAGGCAGGCTGCGCGTCGCGCGCCCAAGAGGCAAGCGCGCTCATGAGCGGCTGCGGAAATCGTCCATCGCCTTGACGATCTCCTCTTTCAGTGTCGGGATCGCGTCGCGACCGACCCAACTGTACCAGTAGGTGTAGCCGCCGAGCGTCAGCGAGGTCGGGGTCGCCATGTAGCTGTAGTAGCCGTTGACCTGATCCAGGGTGATGGTTTTCGAACCCGTAAAGGTGCTGCGCATCCAATGCGTCATTTCCACCATGCTTTCGCCGGGAACGCCCATGAAGAGATAATCGCCCAGTTGCAGCACGTTGAAATCGACGGTGGCTTTGCGTGTTTTGAGCACCTCGTCGTCGAAGAAGCAGGTGCGGTTTAAGTACAGCGGCATATACGTTGCGTGGTAACGGTCGTCGATCAGCGACTTGATCTCATGCGCCGGACGACCGCTGTCGATCGCTTCGCGCATCGCGGCTTCGGCGACGGCCTCGTCCTTTTCGCGCGAACCTTCGGGATAGTCGGCGTGGGAGGCGGGAAGCGAATCGCGGATGGGGAGCCGGATCTCATAGCGCGCGGTGCGGCAGTTGTCGGGGTTGCCGAGCGGCGTGACCTTCTTCTTGCGCGCTTCGATGAGGAAGTTCGCCAGCAGATCGCCCAACCGCTTCGCTTCGGCGGCAGACGTATCGTAGGTCGTGATGCCCTCGAATCCTTTCTTCATGGCGAGGTTCGCGCAAGGACCGTTGATGTACATGGCGGGGGCGCCGAATTCGTTTTCCATATCTTCGCAAAGATATCCCGGCCAATCGAAGTTGAACTTGTAATCGCTGACGTGGTGGGATTCAAACAATACCGCCACATCGGGGTGCGCGGCAAAGCGCGACAGCGTGCCGAGGATGTTGCCTTCAAGATCCTTGAACACAAAGAGGTACGCCAGCGGATCGTTCGGGTTGTCGAAGTAGATCGGCTTGTCAAACACGGGGAGATCGGGGGTGTATCCGCGCAGGAGCATGCGTCCGGGATCCTGCGAATACGGCTTGCCGTTTTCGTCGTATTTGAGACCCGCCCACACGGTCACACCACCGAGTCCGTGCACATATTGCTCGCGGTTGTAGGAAAACTGCGTGCCGGCGTAGGCTTCGGTCACCTCGCAGGTGAACTCCTTCATGCGCGTTTTCATCGCATTGACCTCGTCTGCCACGCGGGCGGCGATCGCATGGATGGCGTCATCCAGCAACACGTCGGCACCGGGCGCGGCGTGGATCTGCAGCTCGTGATACCAAATGCGGTCGGCATCGATACCGGTCGCCGCCGCCACGTCTTCGCGGAATTGCACGGTCGCAAAGCGGGCGGTGTCGCCCGTATCCATCGCCACGAGCAACACGTCGTTGTCGTCCGCCTTGATGTACAGCAGCCGCGCAAACATATCGGTTCCGAAGGGCCAATATTCTAAGAACGTACCCTTTAAGGATACCTTGGAGAAACAACAAACAGCCATAATGCAAGACTCCTTTTTATGATAGTTTCAACGGTTTATCGTCATCGAACAAATGCGGATCGTCTTGGAGACAGGGGATCGTCAATTCTGCCATCTTGACGGCATCGCCGACGATGCACCGCGCATTTCCGAAGCGACCGTAACGCACCGCACCTTCCCTTTGGAACAGCGGTTCCATCTTGTCGTAATGCTCCGACGGATCCACCACGGGATCCCATGTGTGATGGCGGTGTTGCCACACGGTGTGCGAGCGTCCGTCGCGGTCGACGACGGTGAACGCCTGCGCGACGGGATTCAAGCGGTTGGGGGTGTCGATCCATTCCTCTACCCCGTGCAGATAGGTGTTGCTCTTCAAACTGCATCCAAGGAACAGAATGGTCGCCTTGCGGTCGTAGAGCTTGCCCCAACAGCCGTCACGCGGGCAGGGGGAGAGTGTGTGTTCTTCGCCGCTTACATAGCATGCGGCATCGCGTCCGACGGCGGCGACGGAATGGGTGGGATGAAGCGAACGCACCACGCCGTCGCGCTTCAAAAACAGGTTGGTCAGTAACCCCACGCACGACGGTTCCGTGCGGGAATCGAACACGGTGTACTGCTCGTTCATCTGTCGCCACGTATGGGTCGGGAGCACGAGAAGTCCGTCCTTCATGTACTCCATCAACACATCCAGCACCGTTTCGGCACCGCCTTCCACCTCGCCGATCGCTTTCATCGATGAGTGCACGAGCAGTGTACCTTTGGGGTCGATGTTCATATCCTGCAGATGCTCGAACAGTTGCTGTGCAGTATACATCGTGTCATCCTTTCCGCTCTTGCCGTTATAGCATAAGTATAGCACAGTCTTCCTGACTTTTCCACCGTTTGCGGAGATTTCTCTTGTTTTTTGACGCAAGTATGGTATACTGTACAAAAAGCGGAGGGGATCGCATGGACTATCAACGGCAACACGGTCGGCCGGCGGATGCGTCGACTCGTGCGCCGCGCGAGACGCGGTGTTACGATTTGCTCGATGCGCTCGGCATTGACTATGAGCGCATCGACCACGAGCGCGCCGACACGATGGAAGCGTGTGCGGCGGTGGACGCGTCGCTCGGGGCGGCGATCTGCAAAAATCTTTTTTTGTGCAACCGACAGCAAACGGCGTTCTATTTGCTGATGATGCCGTCGGACAAGCCCTTCAAAACCAAAGAGCTGTCCGCACAGATCGCGTCGGCGCGGTTGTCGTTCGCTTCGGCGGAGCATATGGAGCGTTTGCTCGACATCACGCCGGGATCGGTCAGTGTGCTCGGCTTGATGAACGATCACGATAACGAGGTGCAACTGCTTGTGGATGAGGACTTGCTCCAAAGCGACTGCATCGGTTGCCATCCCTCTGTCAACACCGCCAGCTTGAAATTGAAGACCGCCGATGTGTTCGGACCGCTTTTGGATGCGATGCACCATACCATGCGCACGGTGCATCTGGTCGGCATCGACGGATAAAGAGAGGTAGTTATCATGAAAATTCGTGAATTGCTGGAGGGACGCGCGTTGTCCCTCTCGTTTGAGGTGTTTCCTCCGAAAACCGAAACGACATTTGAATCGGTCAAGCAAGCGACTGAAGAGATCGCCGCATTGCGCCCGTCGTTCATGAGCGTGACCTACGGTGCAGGCGGCGGTACCAGTCGCTACACGCTGGATATCGCCAAAAACATCAAAGAACGTTACGGCGTGCCGTCGCTGGCGCACTTGACGTGCGTGTCCTCCACCAAAGAGACGGTGCGCGAACGCATCGCCGATATCCGAGCGGCGGGCATCACCAACGTGATGGCGCTTCGCGGTGACATTCCCGCCGGCCGCGAACACGAAGACCGAAGCGGCTGGGACTATGCGTATGCCGTCGAGTTGGTGCGTGAACTCAGAGAAGCGGATGCGGATTTTTGCATCGGCGGTGCATGCTACCCCGAGATCCATCCCGAAAGCGCCGACCAACGCGAGGACATTCGCCATTTGAAAGAAAAGGTGGAAGCGGGTTGCGATTTCCTGACGACGCAGATGTTTTTTGATAACAACCTGCTCTATAACTTCCTCTACAAGATCCGCGAAGCGGGCATCACCGTTCCCGTCATTCCGGGCATCATGCCCATCACCAACGCGAATCAAGTGGAACGTGCGATGAAGCTGTCGGGCTCGTTCATGCCGCAACGCTTCAAGAGCCTTGTGGATCGCTTCGGACACGATCCCGCGGCGATGAAGCAGGCGGGTATTGCCTACGCCACCGATCAGATCATCGACCTCTACGCCAACGGGCTCACAAACGTCCACGTCTATTCGATGAACAAACCCGATGTGGCGGCGAAGATCCAAAGCAACCTCAGCAATATACTGGGAAAATAAAAAAAGGCGTTTGCTCCGTTTTCGGAGCAAACGCCTTTTGTGCTTTTGTGGTTACGCTGTGATCGCCATCAGGATGGAACGCACGTCGGAGGTGCTGACCTTGCCGTTGCGGTCGTGGTCAGCGGCGAGCAACTGCACGTCGTCGAACGTTACCGAACTGACGGTATACAGCGTGATACTGCGCGCGTCAATGGAGGTGGCTTTGCCGTCGCCGTTGACGTCGCCGTTCACCGCCACCGTGTAGGAGCGGCCGCCTTGGATGGTGATGACGCAACCGGTGCCGACGATGGCGGAGTCACCCAGCGCATTGCCGTTTTTGTCACAGACCGTCAGGTGCGCCGATTCGTTGAAACCGCCGATGAGCGTGGCAACGGTCGTGCCGCCTTCGATGTTCGAGACGGTGTTGTCGCCGACGGTGTAGATCGTCGAGGTGAGTGCGTCGGGCGTGACCTCGCCGCCGAGGTTGTTGCCCGAAGAGGACAATCCATCCTTGACGTAGGCGATGGTCGTGTTGCGCGATGCCTGCAACGCTTTGAGCGTCAGCGTGCCTTCGCCCTCGAGCGACACGGTGACCGATTTGACGGTGCTGGTCGTCGGCACACCGCCGTTCCACTTATAGTAGCCGAAGAGGTACATCTGCGGAGTCCAGTGTCCCGCGGGGAGTGCTTCGGGCGCGGTGGTGAGATTGAAGCAATCAAAATATTCGTTGCGGAAATCCATCGTCAGATCGCCCGTGTCCGAGGTCACGATCATCTGCACGTTGAAGGGAGCAGTCGCTTCGACATCCATCAACAGCTTGTCGAACTCCACCGGGGAGATGGAGACGTTCGGGGTGAAGCGTACAGTGTAGCCTTCGGAGGTCGCGGCGTTCATCGAGAGCGTACCGTCGTTGTAGACGTACGAACCCTTGCCGCCGATCTGCGCCACGTCTTTCGAATAGAAGCTTTGATACGGAGCGGGGAGATCAAACCGCGCGGTCAGCTTGCAGTCGTAAAGTGTGGTGAAGCTGTCCTTTTCGCCGATGATGAAGTAGGTGACCTTGGTGAACTTCACGTTGCCGCTTGCCGGAGCGTGACCGAGGTTGCGGATGTGCGAGCCGACGTCATAGAACTCTTCAAGATAGCCGGGAGCAAAGTCGGTGCCGCTCAAACCGGCGAGCTCGGAAATGTACAGGTCGTGCGAGTTGCCGTCCTTGTCCAGATAGGTCAGCACCACATTGAAATAGGAGCTGCCGTCCTTTTTGAGGTAGAGGTAGGTATCGCCGACGGAATCAAAGCTGTGTTCGTAGCTCATGTATGCCGACGGCCACGCCCAGTTGTCGTCGTTGGTCACGCCGTTGTAGAAGGAGACCGAGCCGTAGGAATCGTTGTTCCAATAGGGCCAGATCGCTCCTTGCCCGTTGAAATCTTTGAGTTGCAGTTGGGTGGAGTTGGGCATCAGGTTGGTGTTGGCACCCCAATACGCCTCATTCCACTTGGCGTACAACGTGAAATCGTAGGGGACGGGCGCACTGAAATCGTAGGGATCGGTGAGTGCGGGATCGCAGTACCAGCCGCCGAAATCAAAAGCGTATTTCGTCGGTGCGGTGGGAGCGGTGAGCGTTTTACCATCGGTCACATAGATGGGATCGACCGCACTGCCGCCGTTGGTCTCAAATGTGATCTTGTGACGGGTGACCACGTTGTTGTATCCGTAGGTTTCCATGATGGTCGGATAATCCTTGTACGACACGTTGCAGTCGAGCGGATAGCCATAGCTGTCCTTCCAATACGAACCCTCATACGACGGGGTCTGGTCGGTGTTGTACCATTTGTATTGCCACATACCGTAGCTGGTGCTGAACGAGGAGGTGGCGCTCGTGGGATAACGCGGGTCAAACTGACTGCCTGTGTGTTCGCTGAGCACGTAGGCGACCCATGTGTCGTAGCGCGAGAGGAAGTTTGACGAGAGCTTGTTCATGACCTGCGTGACGCCGCCGTAGATACCGGGGAAATAGCCCGCTTTTTCGAGCGTCTCGCACCATCCGAGGCACAGGTTGTTCATCGCTGTGGAGTTCATGGAGGTTTGGTTGCTGTCTTCGACGTCGTAGTAGATGGGATACTCGAAATACATATTGTTGCTTTCGATCACGTCAATGACCCATTCGGCATCCTCCACCGCACCGTCGTAGGTGGTAGCGAGGGAGTAGAAGTACAGACCGATGTCCATATCCGCCGCCCGCGCCATGTTGTACAGCGTGACGAATGCGGTGTCCATCGTGTTCTTGCGCGAAACACTGCCCTCGTAGCCGATGCGCAGAATGACATAGTCACAGCCGTCGGCTTTCATTTTGGCAAAATCCACCAACGAATAGTTGTCGCCGTTGACGTTGTAGAAGGACATATCACAGCCCCAGTGGTAAATGGTGCCCGCAGGCTTGCCGCCGCCGCTCATCGCCGCCGTCGGCAACACGCCGCAAAGCGAGCAAAGCATCGCCGCCGCGCACGCTACGCTCAGGAGCTTTCGGAAAATACGTTTCATACATTCGCCTCGTTTCTTTTGATATAAAGTATATAAATACTATATCATTTTCTTTACATTTTTGTCAAGTGTGACGGATGGCGGGGAGGCTGCACTTGAAAAAATATCCGAAATTGCTTGCACTTTTTTCTCAAACCCGCTAAAATTGAAGCACATACAGGGGGTGAGGAAGATGATCTGGTGCGTGGAAGACGATGCGGGTATCCGCGATATCGAGGTGTATGCGCTGAGTTCGACCGGCTTTGAGGCGCGCGGCTTTGAGGACGGCAACTCCTTTTGGGAGGCGTTGCAAACGGAGCGTCCGGAGCTTGTGGTGCTGGATGTGATGCTTCCCGGTCAGGACGGGGTCACGTTGCTGAGGAAGATGAGAGCGTCTGCGGAATGGGCGGACATCCCCGTCATCATGGCAACCGCTAAGGGCAGTGAATACGACAAGATCCAATGCCTCGATCTGGGGGCGGATGATTATTTGGTCAAGCCGTTCGGCATCATGGAGATGGTCAGCCGCGTCAAGGCGGTGCTCCGCCGTTGTAAACCGCGTGAGACGAAGTCGATGCTGAAGCTGGAAGGCTTGATCCTCAATCCCGAAGAACATACCGTCAGCGTGGACGGCGAGCGTGTGGATCTGACCTATAAGGAATACGAATTGTTGCGTGTGTTTTTGTCCGAACCCGGCGTGGCGTTCACCAGAGAACAGTTGCTGTCGCGCGTGTGGAACGCCGACTATCTCGGCGAGACGCGCACGGTGGATATGCACATCCGCACCCTGCGTCAAAAGCTCGGTGCATACGGTTCGATCATCGAAACGGTGCGTAACGTCGGCTACCGTCTGGAGGCGAAGCATGACCAGTAAGATTTTTCGTTCCACGGTGCTTGTGGCGGTCGTGGTGTTGCTTTGCTCACTCGGCATCGCGGTGGGTGTGTTGTACAACCACTTCACGGGTGTGCAGGTGGAACAGTTGAAGAACGAGCTCAGCTTAGCTGTGACCGGCACCGAGCAATACGGAAACGCGTTTTTGGAAAACGTGGAAGCGGACAAATTCCGCATCACATGGATCGACACGGACGGCACGGTGTTGTTTGACACCCGAGCCGATCAGACGTCCATGGAAAACCATGCCGATCGCGAAGAGATCCGCGAGGCGTTTGCTCTCGGGGAAGGCAGTGCGGTGCGTGACTCCGCCACCCTGACCGAGCAAACGTTTTACGAAGCGCGTCGGCTCAAAGACGGCACCGTACTGCGCCTTTCCGCCAATCAGGAATCGGCGTGGGCGCTGATGTTCGGCATGCTGTGGCCGTCGCTTTTGATCGTGGCGGCGGCGATCGGTCTGTCGGCACTTTTGGCGCGGCGCATGGCCAAAAAGATCGTCGAACCGCTCAACCGTTTGGATCTGGAGCAACCGCTGAAAAACGAAGTCTATTCCGAGATCTTGCCGCTTCTGCACCGCATCCATCGCCAACGCCGACAGATCGACGAGCAGATGGAAGAACTGCAACACAAGGCGAAAGAGTTTCGGCAGATCACCTCCCATATGCAGGAGGGGTTGGTGGTGCTCGACCACGAAGGCAAGGTGCTGAGCATCAATCCGTCCGCTATGCGTTTGTTTGAAGTGGAGGAGGATTGTGTCGGTAAAAGTCTGTTGCAGATCGATCGCGACAGCGCCGTGCGTACCGCTGTGAACGATGCGCTGGACAAAGGGCGCGGCTACGCGCGCCTTTGCCGCAACGGACGGGAATATCAGCTCGATCTCAGTCGTGTACGGTCTGCGGGTACGGTACTCGGCGTGGTCGTCTTGGCGTTTGATATCACCGAACAGTTGAACGCCGAGCAGATGCGTCGCGAATTTTCCGCCAACGTCTCCCACGAATTGAAGACGCCGCTGCAGAGCATCATCGGCAGTGCGGAATTGCTCGAAAGCGGTCTTGCCAAGCCGGAGGATGCGCCGCGTTTTGTGGGTCACATCCGCAAGGAAGCGGCGCGGCTTGTCAGCCTCGTTGAGGATATCTTGTATTTATCGCAACTCGATGAGGGCGTCTCGTTGCCGACGGAAGAAGTCGACATGGCGGCTCTCGCCGCCGAGGTGAAGGAAACGTTGCAGGCGAGTGCCGATGAAAAGCAGGTTGCCGTTGCGATTCACGGCGAAGGCTTTTCGGTGGTCGGTGTGCGCCGCATGCTCCATGAGCTTCTTTACAACCTTTGCGACAATGCGATCAAGTATAACACGGTCGGCGGGCGGGTGGACATCCGCCTCGAAAACCGCACTCTGACTGTCAGTGACACGGGTATCGGCATTCCTCCCGAGCATAAGGATCGCATTTTTGAGCGATTCTATCGCGTGGACAAAAGCCATTCTAAGGCGTCGGGCGGTACGGGACTCGGTCTTTCGATCGTCAAGCATGCCGCCCAGCATCACAAGGCGACCATCCGACTCGACAGCACGCCCGACAAGGGCACGTCCGTTACGATACAATTTTGAAAAAACGAGGTGCATCAGGCGATGCACCTCGTTTCACTTTACATGGATTTTACAAAGCCTTTGCATATTCTCTATGGTTTTTGTGCCGCCTTGACCGTATACTATACACGTTACATGGAAAAACCACTTCCGAAAAAAGGAGAAAGCTATGGAATTTTATTTTTTTAAGATCGTCGGTCTGCTCGGCGGCTTGGCACTGTTCCTGTTCGGCATGGACGTGATGGGCAAAGCGCTTGAACGCCAGGCAGGCGGTAAATTGCAGACCATCCTCGCCAAGATGAGCTCCAACGTGTTCAAGGGCTTTTTGCTCGGCATGGTCGTCACCGCCGTGATCCAGTCGTCTTCGGCAACGACGGTCATGGTGGTCGGCTTCGTGAACTCGGGCATCATGAGCCTGAAGCAAGCGGTCGGCGTCATCATGGGTTCCAACATCGGTACCACCGTGACGGCGTGGATCTTGTCGTTGTCGGGTCTCGAGGGTGACAGCTTTGCGATCCAACTCTTTAAACCCGCCACGCTCGCCCCTCTCGTGGCCATCATCGGCATCGTGCTGTATATGTTCACCAAGAGCGAAAAGAAGAAGGGCATCGGCACCATCATGCTCGGCTTCATGGCACTCATGACCGGTATGGATCTTATGTCCGGTTCGATGGAATTCCTGAAGGGTGAAGCGTGGTTTGCGGAACTGATGGTCTCCTTCACAAATCCCTTTGTCGGCATTCTCTTCGGCGCGATCCTGACTGCGGTCATCCAGTCGTCCTCCGCGTCCATCGGTATTTTGCAAGGTCTTTGCAGTACCGGTTCCGTCACCTTCGGTGCCGCGATCCCCATCATTTTGGGTCAAAACATCGGTACCTGTGTGACCGCCATCATGGGTGCCATCGGTGCCAACCGTAACGCGCGCCGTACGGCGATGGTGCACTTGCTGTTCAACGTGGTCGGTGCACTGATGTTTGCCGTCATTTTCTACGGCATCGGATTGTTTGTCGAGTGGCAGTTCCTCGGAGATGCGGCGCAGGCGTGGGATATTTCGGTGATCCACACCGGCTTCAACCTGATCGCAACGGCGGTACTGATGCCGCTGAACGGTCTGCTTGTGAAGCTTGCGTATGTGCTGGTTCCTGAAGTCAAAGAACCCGAAACGACCGCCCTGCTCGATACGCGCTTGATGGCAACCCCTGCCGTTGCGGTACAGCGTGCGCATGAGGTCGCCGGGGAAATGGCGTCCGACGCCGCCAAGGCGATGTACCTCGCGATGGGCTTGACCAAGAAATACGAATCCGACGTGATGGAGCAGATCGTCGAGCTGGAAGATAAGACCGACCGCTACGAAGACGCGCTGAATACCTATCTGGTGCAGCTGTCCTCCAAAAATTTGTCGGTGCACGACAACCGCGTTTTGAACACCTTGCTCTACACCGTGTCCGATATTGAGCGCGTGGCGGATCACGCGATGTCGGTGGCGAAGGCGGCGAAAGAGATCGAAGAAAAGAAGATCGAGTTCTCCAAGCAGGCGAAAGGGGAGCTCGCGGTGCTCGAGCAAGCGGTGCTCGATATCGTGGATCGCACCGTTGCCGCCTACGGCAGTTTTGACCGTGAGCAAGCCTCCAAGATCGAACCGCAAGAGCAGGTGGTCGACGCGCTGGTGCGTGAGGTCAAGAGCCGTCACGTGCGCCGTTTGCGCGACGGTCTGTGCACGGCGGAGTACGGCTTTGTGCTGGAGGATCTGTTGATCGCCTGCGAGCGCACGGCGGATCATTGCTCCAACGTGGCGGTCGAGATGTTGCAGGTCACCGAGGGCAAGCTGGAAGCGCACGAATATCTCAACGCGCTCAAGGCGGGCGAGCTGCATGAGTCGGCGGCGTTTGCCGAGCAGTTCGCGCAGTACAAAGCGCAGTATGCCTTCCCCGAAGACAACTGAGAAAGACCAAAACCTCGGTGCGAAAAGCACCGAGGTTTTGTTATCGTCGGGGGTTTACTCTCTTCACAAGTTGTGCTATAATACCGCAGGAAGAAAGCGAGGGCTTTACATGACCAAGATCCTTTTCATCTGCCACGGCAGTATATGCCCGAATCTTCAAAACCCTTGATGCCACAGGGGATTTTTAATCCTAAACTTCAAATTTACCAACGATTTACCAATGTTTTTCGAGAGCCTGACTTGCAATATAACAAAATCGCTATATGCAAACAGCCGCCTCTGTGATGGAGGCGGCTGTTGGTATCTGATTATTACATTGTTGCATCGGTGCGAGAGTGCCCGAGATGCTCTTATGTAAAAAAGATTATATTTTTTGCATGACAGTGTAAGTTTTATGACTTGCTCACCACGTCTTGGAGCAGTTTTCGGACGTCGGTTGTCGAAATCGTGCCGTCTTTATCAAAGTCGGCGGCTTGCATTTGTGCGTCGGTGAAATCCGTTGCCACACCGACTA